>JACQTN010000350.1 GCA_016210785.1 Armatimonadota bacterium | reverse complement strand
CCACGAACTCCCGGTGGCGCAGCCCGAGCACCGCGGCGCGGATCACCCGCGCATAAACTACCCAGCCCGTCACGCCCAGCACCAGGATCAGGTTGCGCACGTTGGGCCCGATGGCGGCGATGAGCCCGATGGCCAGCAGGATGAACGGGATCGCCAGCTGCACGTCGGCCAGGCGCATGATGAACGCGTCGGCCGCGCCCCCCACGTAGCCCGCCGCCAGCCCCAGCGCCAGCCCCAGGGAACCCGCCAGCGTCACGCCCACCACGCCGATCAGCAGCGACACCCTTCCACCGTACAGCACGCGGCTGAGGATGTCGCGCCCCAGCGCGTCGGTGCCCAGGGGGTGGCGCCAGGTCCCGCCCGGAGCCCACGCCGGAGGCTGCAGCCGGCGATCCAGGTCCTGCTCCGCGGGATCTCCCGGCGCCAGCAGCGGCGCCAGCAGCACGCTCAGGCACACCGCCCCCAGCACTGCCGCGCCGGCCAGCCCGGCGGGATTCCGCCGCAGCGCCCTCCACGTCATGACGAGTACCGGATCCGCGGATCGAGCACCGCGTAGAGCAGGTCGGTGGTCAGGTTCAGCAAGACGAAGGTGATGGCCGTGAGCACCACGATCCCCTGGAAGAGCGGGTAGTCGCGGCTCACCGCCGCATCGATGGAAAGGCGGCCGATGCCGGGCCAGGCGAAGATCGTCTCGGTGATGACCGCGCCGCCGAACACGGCCCCCAGCTGCAGGGCGATGACGGTGATGACGGGCAGGGCCGCGTTCTTCAGCGCGTGACGGAGGACGACCCGCGACGGGTCCAGCCCCTTGCCGTGCGCGGTGCGGACGTAATCTTCATTGAGCACATCCAGCAGCGACGATCGCAGCAGGCGCGCGATGCGCGCCATGGACAGCGTGCTCAGCGTGACCGCGGGCATCACCAGGTGCCGCCACGTCCCGTACCCGGAGGTGGGCAGCCACTCCAACTGCACCGAGAACAGCACGATGAACATCAGCGCCAGCCAGAAGAAAGGGATGGACTGCCCCAGCACGGCGATGGTGCGAACCAGATGGTCGATCCAGGAGTTGCGGAACAGCGCCCCGAGGATACCCAGCGGCACGCCCGCGGCCACGGCGATCCCCATCGCCGTGGCCGCCAGCAGGAGCGAGGCGGGGAGGCGCTCGGCGACCAGTCGCGCGGCGGGTTGCTGGTAGCGAATGGACTGGCCGACGTCGCCTCCCACGGCCCCGCGAAGCCACCGCCAGTACTGCACTGCCAGGGGCCGGTCCAGGCCCAGCTCCCGGCGCAGCCGGGTCACATCCTCCGGCGTTGCCATGTCGCCCAGCATCAACTGCACCGGATCGCCCGCCAGGTGCAGCAGCGCGAATGCGACGATCGTCGCGAGGACGAGCACGGCGACCGACTGGATCAGCCGTACGCCAACGTACCGGCTCACGCGTCCACCCTGCCGCCATGCGCCGGGCCCGCGCCGGAACCGGCGCGGGCCCCGGCCCTCTTCACCGGGCCAGCGTCGCCCCCCGCAGGTTGATGGTCTCCTCCGGCGTCGGCGTCCAGTTCAGACGCCGGCTGAGGCCGAACAGGTTCTCCAGCTCGAACAGGAAGATCTGAGGCGCCACCTGCGTGATGGCGTGTCGCTCCATCTCCCGGAACAGTGAGATCCGCCGCTGCGGATCCACAGTGGACTGGGCCTTCTCGAACATCTCGTCCACGCGCGCGTCGGTGACGTACGGCCGCACGCCCTTGGACCAGACGGAGTAGAAGTACCCCTCGCTGGGATCGCCGATGGAATTGCCATAGCGCATGTAGGAGAGCCCGCGCATCTGCTTGGTGTTGAGCTGGGCGAAGAACTTGCCCCACTCCATGGTGATCAGGTTCACGCGGATGCCCACCTGCCGGTATTGCGCCGCGATCGCCTCGGCGGTCTCCTTGTCCTTGGGGAAGGTGCCGACGGTCGTGTACATGTCCACGGCGAAACCGCCGGGATAGCCCGCGGCGGCCATCAGCTCCCGGGCTTTGGCGGGATTGTAGTCATAGTAGGTGTCGAGCTGGTTCAGGTGCCCGGCGATGATGGAGTGGATCAGCCCGTTGGTCTTCCGCGCGTAACCGCGGAGGATGGTGCGGATGATGGTGTCGCGGTCCACGGCGTAGTTGAGGGCCTGGCGGATGCGCACGTCATCCAGCGGCCGCTGCAGCGGGCCGATGACCAGCAGCATCCGGCGCAGCCCGATGCCGCGGACCACCTTGGTCCTGGGGCTGTTGGCCAGGCGGTCCACGATGTCGGGGTCCAGGTTGGTGATCAGGTCGGCCTCACCGTTGAGCAGCATCGCGGTGCGGGTGGCCGGCTCGGGGACAATCCGGTAGACGACGCGGGCGATGGTGGGCTTGCCGCCCCAGTAGTTGGGGTTGGCCTCTGTCACGATCTCGCTGCCCTTGGCCCAGGAGACGAGCCGGTAGGGCCCCGTGCCCACCGGCTGCTCGCCGAATCGCAGCCCGGCCTGCTCCGCGTACCTGGGCGGCACGATGTCGATCCAGGCGAACTTGTTGGGGAGCGTGGGGTCGGGCGTGCCGGTGGTCATGCGCACCGTGTAGGGGTCGGGCGTCTCCACGCTGGTGATGTCCCGGACCAGATACGGCAGCGCCGACCGCGGGAAGTTCTTGGCCCGATCGACCGTGTAGCGCACGGTCTGGGCGTCGAACGGCTCGCCGTTCTGGAACTTCACGCCCTGCCGCAGCTTGAACTCCCACGTCCTGTCGTTCACTGTCTTGGCCGACAGCGCCAGCATGGGCTGCAGGCGCATCTTCTCGTCGAACTGGAACAGCCGGTCCAGGATATTGCTGCCCACGATGGCGGAGTTGAACAGGTTCTCCACGGCTTTGTCCAGCGACCGGATGTCCGCCGGCACCACCACGGTGATGGACGACGGCCCCTGGGCCGAGGCCAGCGGGGGCACCGCCGCCACGGCCAGCGCCGCCAGCACGATGACGTATCGCACAACGTTCATCTCGTTCCCCTCCCTTGTGCGCACCGGGTGCCCTCGCGGCCCCCGCGTGCGCCGGTCACTCCTCGATCAACCCCTTGGACGCAAACAGCGGGCGGAGGTTCTGGAAGTCCATGGAGGTCTTCCCGGCCCGGATGAGGGCCTTCCACTCCTCCTCCCGCTTCTCGCGGTTGCGGCAGATCTCGACGAGCCCCTCCGCCTCCTCCCGCGGGATCACCACCACGCCGTCGTCGTCGCCCAGGATCACGTCGCCCGGGTGGACCAGCACGCCCGCGCAGGACATGGGGTGGTTGACGTAGCCCAGGTGGTCCTTGCCCGTGCCCTTCATGCAGATGCCCGCGGCAAAGATGGCGAAACCCATCTCGCGCGTGGCGCGCACGTCGCGCACCGAGCCGTTGACCACCAGCCCCGCGATGCCGCGGGTGTGGGCGGCGTAGGACATGATCTCGCCCCACACCCCGGCCTCGGTGTCGCCGCCCACCTCTGCCACGATCACGTCGCCCGGCTGGGCGACCTCGATCGCCTTCTGGAGGATGAGGTCGTCGGAGGGCGGGCTCCAGACCGTGACGGCCGGGCCGCAGACGCGCATGCCGGGCGCGATGGGCTTGATGCGGGAGTGCATGGCGCCGCGCTGGCCGAGCCCCTCGTGAGCGTGCGCGGCGTCGAAGCGGCTGAGCGCCTTGATCACCTCCGCCGGGGGCCTGCGGATGGTGCGGATGACGTGGGGCGTCAGCGGTCGCGAATACATCGAGCCTCTCACCTCTTGAGCATCAGGTGGACAACTCCACGGGCAGGTGCGCGGGCGTGACCATCCGCCCGTCCAGGAAGACGTGCCGGACGCGGCGCAGCGCGCCCAGATCGGCCGCCGGATCACCCTCCACGACCAGCAGGTCGGCGGCCTTGCCCGGCTGCACCGAGCCGAGCCAGGCCTCCCATCCCAGGACCTCCGCGGCGCCCAGCGTGGCAGCGCGGAGCACCTGCGCCGGGGAAAGCCCCACCTCGTGCAGCAGGGCCGCTTCCTCTGCCATGTCGCCGATGCTGTCGGTGCCCAATCCGATACGCACCCCATGCTTCAGCGCGAACCGCAACCCTTCGCGGTGCCGGGCCACGATCTGGCGCGACAGGTCCACCTGGTCCTTCGGGCGCCCCCACTCCGCCGCCCGCTCGGCGGAGCGGAAGTAAATGGAAAGGGTCGGCGTGAGCACCACGTCGCGCCGGGCCATCTCCGCCGCCAGGTCCTCCGTGATCCCCACGCCGTGCTCGATGCCGTCGATGCCGCCCTCCACGCAGGCGCGGATCGCCTCGGTGCCGTTCACGTGGGCGGTGACGGGCCGCCCCATGGCGTGCGCGGCATCGATCGCCGCCCGCAACTCCGCGGGCGACGGTTGGAGCGCGAAGAAGCGGGACAACGATACGACGCCGCGCGTCAACCCACCACTGGCCATCAGCTTGATCCAGTCGGCGCCGGCCCGGATCTGCGCCCGCACCGCGGCCGCAAATCCTTCCGGGCCGTCTGCCTCCACGCACATCTCGTAGGCGTGCCCGCCGGTGATCGCGATGGGCGAGCCCGCGGCGGCGATGCGCGGCGAGACCACCAGCCCCGCATCGCGTGCCGACCGCATGGTCAGGTTCACCCCGCGTGGGGCCCCGAGATCGCGCACCGCGGTGACGCCCTGTCGCAGCGCCAGGCTGGCCCGCCGCGCGGCGCGCAGCAGCAGCGTGGAATCGGGCACGGTGATAATCGCCTCCCAGGGTCCCACCACTCCGGCGAACACCTGGTGCTCGTGCAGGTTGATGAGGCCCGGGAGCACCGTGCAGCCGGACACGTCCAGCACGGTGACCCCCGCCGCGGATACCGACGGGCCGGCCGGAGACGCCGGCGGACCGACCGGGGCAATGCGGCCGTCCTGGATCAGAACGTCACTGGCCGCCGGCGGAGCGCCGGTCCCGTCGAAGACCTTTCCGCCGCGGAGCAGCGTGCCCATCACTCACCGTCCCGGGGGTCTCGTTGGGCATCCACAGCGCCTGCGCGATGCGCTGCTGGGAGGCCTCCATGGCCCGCACCGCCACCTGCCGGGCCTGCGCGGGGTCGTGCCGGCGGAGAGCGTCCACCAGGGCGCGGTGGTCGCGCTGCATCTCCTCCACGCGATAGGAGAGCGCCACGGTCATCTCGATGACGCGCTGCATCTCGTCCAGCAGGCGGGCGATGGCGTTGGCCAGGCGCATGTTGCGGCTGGCCCGGGCCACCTTGAGGTGAAACTCACGGTTGGCGCGCACGAACCTGGCGTAGCTGGCGGGATCGCCTGGCCGGTAGGAGACCTCCGCCAGCCGCGCCATCTCGGCCAGCTCGGCCTCGCCGACAAAGCGGGCGGCCAGCTCGGCCGCCGCGCCCTCCAGCACCATGCGCAGGTAGAGGATCTCCGCCACGTCGCGGAGGCTGACCGTGCTGACCACGTACCCGCGGCGGGCCTGGGGCGTGAGCAGCCCCTGCTCCTGGAGGCGGGCCAGCGCATGGCGGATGGGAGTCCGGCTGGCCCCCAGGCGCTCCACCAGCTCGCGCTCCGAGACCATCTGCCCCGGCCGCAGGCGGCCGTTGAGGATCTCTTCCCGGATGCGCCGGTAGAGGCTGATGGTGAGGGAGGTAGCCATCAGGATACCTTATTGGATACCAGTCTGGATACCAGTGTACCAGATGGCGGAGCGCGGCTCAACGGGGAACGTGTGCCGGGGGCGGAGCGGCGGGCAGTCGAGCGATGGGGAATCGAGCGATGCAGGGTGCAGCGGTGCGGGAGGAGCGCGGTGGAGCGGGACGGACCGGCGAGCTAGAAGACCGTCTCGGAAATGAAGCTTGCTCGTGCGCAGGACCGGCTCAGCCGAGTCCGAGCATCACCCGTATGTAGGGCGCCCCACCGTCGCGAGTGGGGGTTCGTGGGGGAGGCGAAGGGCCTGCACCCGCTCGTCCTCGATCAGCCGTCCGGAGAGGCGCGCGCCGGAGCCAGCTCCTCGAAGGCTACACGCATCCTGCAGCCGCGACCGCGCGATTCGCCGGCTCCCATGGGATACCCGCAGCGCCCGCGCGCGATGCCGCAGGAACCGGCATACCGGAGGCGAAGACGAGACATGCACGTTGCGCGTGCCCGCCCGGTGACCCGGCGACGCCGGCCCTCGAAGTCACACGCCGCAGGGAGGTGGCTGCTTCCATGAGACTGATCCGGGGCCTGATCTGGCTCGCCCTGGTGCCGGTGGTCATCCCGCTGGCCGTCGGAGATCCCACGGCCGCCCAGCCGGCAACACGCGAGAAGATCCTCACCATGGCGTTCGATACCAAGATCATCTCCCTCGACGTGGTCACCGTGGCCGAGCGGGCGACGGCCGTGGTGGGGCGCCACGTGTACGAGACCCTGGTCACCCGCAACGAAAAGGGCGAGTTCGTCCCCAGGCTCGCCGCGTGGTGGAAGACCGTAAGTCCGACGGAGTGGGAGTTCAAGCTGCGCCGCGGCGTGAAGTGGCACGACGGGAGGCCCTTCACCGCCAGGGACGTCAAGTTCAGCCTCGACCGGTACAACAATCCCGCGGTGCAGTCGCCCCTGCGCCCGCTGTGGGAGTTCCTGGACCGGGTGGACGCCGTCGACGAGCAGACGGTGCGGATCAGGACCAGGGTCCCCATGGGCCCCATGCTCTCCAACCTGATGCTGACGTTCATCATCCCGGAGCGCGACGGCGTGAATTGGGCCGAGCAGGCGGTCGGGACCGGTCCGTTCCGGCTGTCCGAGTGGCGGCGGGACGACCGCCTGGTGCTGGTCAAGAACCCCGACTACTGGGGCAAGAAGCCGGCCCTCGACCGCGTGGTGTGGCGCGAGGTGCCGGAGTACACCACGCGCGTGGCCGCGCTGGAGCGGGGTGACCTGGACCTGGTCATCGGCCTGACCGCCGAGGACGCGGGCCGCCTGGCCAACCGGCTCGCCGTGGTTCAGGGGCCGACCTGGCGGCAGCGCCTCTTCTGGATGAACGCGGGGCGTCCCCCCTTCGACAGGCTGCAGGCCCGCCAGGCCATGCGCTACGCGCTCAGCATCGAGGCCATGGTGAAGGATATCATGGGCGGCATGGCGCAGCCGGCCCATTCCGCCGTGGCCCCCACGGTCTTCGGCTTCACCTCCAACCCGCCCTACCGGTACGACCCCGCCCGGGCCAGGGCGCTGCTGGCGGAGGCGGGGGTGGGCCGGGGGTTCGTCACCAGTCTGGACTACTCCCTGGGAGATGCCAAGCAGAAGGAGCTGGTGGAGCTCATCGCCGCGCAACTGGGCGAACTGGGCATCCGGGCGCAGCTCAAACTGAAGGACCGCGCGGTGTGGGTGCGTGACCTGCTGGGTATGAACTGGGACACCACGCTGTTCGGCAATACGACGACCTCCGGTGACGCGGACTTCACGCTGCGCCGGGTCTTCCACAGCCGGGCGAGGCGGCTGAACTACACGAACCCGGAACTGGACCGGTGGATCGATGAAGCCGCGCAGGCCCTGGATCCCCGGCGCCGCCTGGCCGCCTACGAGCAGGCCAACCGGATCCTGTGGAACGACAGCCCGGTCATGTTCCTCTTCGTCCACGTGCAGGTGTACGGGCATGCCAGGAAGGTGAGCTTCCAGCCCCCGCTGGACGACACGCTCCTCCGCCTGGAGAACTACGACGTGAAGTAGCGCCCGAAGGGACCACGGCGTGCTCACCTTCATCCTCCGCCGCCTCGCCCTGGCGCTCGTGGTGCTGTGGGGCGTGATGACCGGGGTCTTTCTCATCATGCGGGTGCTGCCGGGCGACCCGGCGGCGCTGCTGTTGGGGGCAACCGCCACGCAGGAGCAACTGGCGCAGGCGCAGGCGTACATGGGCCTGGACCGCCCCCT
>JACQTN010000352.1 GCA_016210785.1 Armatimonadota bacterium | reverse complement strand
TCGTGGGGGAGGCGAAGGGCCTCCCCCGGTCGGGCAATTGGTGAAGGGTGAAGTGGCGTAAAGCTACTTCACCCAACCTTACCGGCTAGCAAACGTCACCGGTGCGTAGAGTGAGACGGAGGCGCCGTGAGTCCGGGGAGACTTAGCAAACGTGACGAGTACGTAGAATGAGGCGGAGGCGACCTGAGGGGATGGGGGAGAGGCGGGGCGGACGGCACTGGGACGCCGCGCACGCGGTGGTGAGGCGCCTGCGGGAGGCCGGCCACGCCGGCTACTGGGTGGGCGGGTGCGTCCGCGACCTGATCATGGGGCGCGAGCCCGCCGACATCGACATCGCCACCGATGCCCGCCCCGAGCACCTCCTG
The DNA here is from genome assembly GCA_016210785.1 of Armatimonadota bacterium. Taxonomy (GTDB): domain Bacteria; phylum Sysuimicrobiota; class Sysuimicrobiia; order Sysuimicrobiales; family JACQTN01; genus JACQTN01. Next base: position 5,840 of record JACQTN010000352.1, on the reverse strand, counting down.
GTGCTGTTCCCGCGGGCGGTGGTGGTGGGGGCGCAGTTTGGGGTGGTGCGCGTGCCCGTGGAGGACGGCCTGCTGGACGTGGCGACCTTCCGCACGGAGGGGCCGTACCTGGATGGCCGCCATCCGTCGTACGTGTGGTACGCCGACGCAGAGGCGGACGTGCGGCGCCGCGACTTCACCATCAACGGGCTGCTGTATGATCCGGTCGAGGACCGCGTCCTGGACTTCGTGGTCGGCCGCGAGGACATCGCGCGGCGTGTGATCCGCACCATCGGCGCGCCGCAGGAACGCTTCGAGGAGGACCGCCTGCGGATGCTGCGGGCGGTGCGCCTGGCCGCGGAACTGGGCTTCACCATCGAGGCGTCCACGTGGCGCGCGATCCGGGCCGCGGCCCACCGCATCGCGGAGATCAGCGCGGAGCGCATCCGCGACGAGATCGTGCGCCTGCTCACCGGCCCCGATCCGTCGCGGGGACTGGACGTGCTGCACTGGAGCAGGCTGCTGGCCGTCGTGCTGCCGGAGGTGGAGGCGATGGTGGGGGTGCCCCAGCCCCCCGAGTTCCATCCGGAGGGTGACGTCTTCACCCACACGCGGCTGGCGCTGCGCCACCTGGAGCAGCCGCCCGCCGTGCTGGCCATGGGGACGCTGCTGCACGACGCGGGCAAGCCGCTGACCATGCAGGCGGATGAGGAGCGCATCAGATTTCCCCGCCACGATGAGGTGGGCGCACTTCTAGCGGAGGCGGCGTGCCGGCGTCTGCGCTTCAGCGGCGACCAGACGGAGCGCGTGGTCGCCCTGGTGCGCGAGCACATGCGCTTTGCCGACCTGCCGAAGATGCGGCCGGGGAAGGCGGCGCGCTTTCTGGCGCGCCCGGACTTTCCCGATCACCTGGCGTTCCACCGCGCCGACGTGCTGGCCAGCCACGGGAACCTGTCGACGTATCACTGGGCGCGCCAGGCCTGGGAGCGCCTGCCCGACGAGATGCGGCGCCCGCCGCGGTGGGTGACGGGCGACGATTTGATTGGCCTGGGTCTCCCGCCCGGTCCGCGCTTCCGGGAACTGCTGGCGGAGGTGGAGGACGCCCAGTACGAGGGGCGCGTGCGGAGCCGGGAGGAGGCGCTGGCTCTGGTGCAGGCGATCCTGGGACGGGAGAAAAACGCCTCGGGCGGCGCCTGAGACCCGGCGTCATCATCCGCCGGGGACCCGCGCGGCGGCGCGGGAGCGGAGGCCCCGGGGTCGTATGTCGTCACGCATGACGCGGGCCGCGGTCCCCCCCGGGGGACCGCGGCCCGCGCTGCTCATCGGTCGTACCCTGCGCCTTATCGCCCGCGCGCCTTCACCTTGCCCTTGTTGTTCTTGACCGCGTGCTTGGCCCCTCCGCGCGGTCTCTTGCCGTCACCGTCGCCCGCCGCCCCCGCGTGGAGCTTGAACTCCTTGTCCAGCCGCTCGAGGCGCGTCACGATCCCGCCGTACTCAAGCTCCGAGTAAGGGAGCATGGCCGGCTCGAAGAAGCCCTGCTTCCGCATGTCCATCGCCTTCACGGCGATCTGGTCCCGCACCTGGTTCCAGAACGGATCGGCGAAGAGATCCACCGGGCCGGTGAAGATGCCGTCATGCATGGAGATGCCCAGCGCCGACACCATCGGGCAGCAGAAGAAGGTGGACGCCGGCGTGTTGACCGGCACGGGCATCAGCGGCAGGTTGTGGCTGCCGCGGGTGTCGCCGGCCACGAAGGCGCCCAGCGCGAAGGGCGGCCCGAACTCTTCAGTGGCAGGGAAGATCTTCTGAGTGCGCACGATGGCTACCGGGTCATCCTTGCCCACGTACCGGCCGGCGATGTTGCGCAGGCGCGTCGTGCTCACCACGGCCGCCGGCTCGTGCGGGTACTTACGCGACCAGATGGACTCGATGCTGTACCGGTGGGTGTCGCGCAACAGGGCGGCGATATCATAGAGCCGCTCCGGAGCGTCCAGTGTGATGAGCCGGTCGCCTTCCGTGTGCTCCACGTCCATGATGACGAAGCGGAAACCCGCGTGCAGTTCGATGGAGAGCAGCAAGCCCGGGGAGTACATGGGGTCGGCGAAGGACAGGTACAGCGGCAGGTTGTAGGCGCCCGGCTCGGTCTTGTCCGCGGCCATGACCATCAGGGCCTCGTTGGGCCGCTCCTCGAACTGCATCTCGGCGATCTGAGGGCCCATGCCCCGGATGTTGCCGGAGAAGGCATCAACCAGGAGGTCCTGGCCCGCTCCGTACAGCCCCTGGCTCTTGGCCTTGTCGGTGGACGCCCGGAAGGCCTCCCAGGCGATGGCGTGGATCTCCTGGTTGCCGGCGCCCTTCTGGTGGCTCATCAGAATGGAAATGTCGTCGCCGCAGTGGAAGACCAGGTAGTCGATGAGCAGGCGGCCCTTCTCCCGCGCGGCCCGCTCGGTGCAGATCTTCAGCAGCTCGGGGCTGGGCACGGTGTGCCCCCCGATGCTGCCGATGTCCGCTTTGATGATGCTCAGGGTGACCTTCATGCCCATGGCGGCTTGCCCTCCTTATGAGAAGAGGTTTGAATGACGGGGGTCTACAAGCATTCTAAGGCGTGGTGCGCCTCTCTGGCCAGGATAGTTCGGCGCGGCGACAGGAAAACCTGCCGGGCTGGTCGAACACCTGATTGTCATGGACGGCGCACGGCCGCACCCGCGGATCATCGCCCTCGTCAACCAGAAGGGAGGGTGCGGTAAGACCACGACCGCCGTCAACCTGAGCGCCTGCCTGGCCCTCTCCGGCCGGCGGACCCTGCTGGTAGATCTGGACCCCCAGGCCAATGCCACGGCGAGTTTCGGGATCGACCCGGCCAGGCTTGGCCAGACCGTCTACCACGTCCTGGTGGGGAGCGAGGATGACTCCACGCCCGTGCCGGGCGTGGCCGACATCGTGGTCCCCACCGGCGTGCAGAACCTGGACCTGGCGCCGTCGTCCATTGATCTGGCCGCCGCGGAGTTGGAGCTGTCGGTGCGGATCGGCCGGGAGTCCACGCTGCGCAAGCGGCTGGAGCCGGTCCTGGACCGCTACGACTACCTGCTCATCGACACCCCGCCGTCGCTGGGCCTGCTGACGCTCAACGCCCTGGTCGCCTGCGATTCTATCATCATCCCGATTCAGACACACTACTACGCGCTGCTCGGGATGCGGCAGCTGCTGCGCACCCTCAAGCTGGTGCGCGAGGGCGTGGGGCATCAGGTGGAAATCCTGGGGGTCGTGCCGACCATGTACGACGGCCGGACCAGCATCGGCAAGGAGATCCTGCACGGCATCCGCGACTTCTTCGGGGACAAGGTCTTCGCGAGCACCATCAACTTTAATATCAAGCTGGTCGAGTCATCGATGGCAGGCGTGCCGCTCTTCCTCCACCACCCGGGCAGCCGCGGTGCCCGCGATTACATGAGCCTGGCGGAGGAGGTGATTGTCCGTGAGCAAAGACCGCAAAGAGCTCCTGCGCGGCCTTAGGGACCTCATCCGCCAGACCTCCCAGGAACTGGAAGAGCTGGCCGAGCCGGCCGGCCCGGCGGTGCGGACCGAGCCCAACGGGGAGGCCCGTCCGGCGCCGGTGCTGCCCGAGCCCGCGCCGGAGGAGAAGCCCGCGCCGCTGTTCCAGGTGAAGAAGGAGGAGGCGGCCCCCGCTCAGGCGCAGGCAGCGCCGCCCTCACCCGCCGAAGCGCCTGCGGCGGCCCCGGCGTCACCGCCCCAGACTCCCGCACCGTCTGTCCACGCGCCCGCGGAGCCGGTGTCTCCCGCGCCGCCCCAGGTACAGCCGTCACCTCCGGTGCCGCCGCCGGCTCCCGAGCCCGCGACGCCCGCGCGGCCCGGCGCGCCGGAGCAGCCATCCTTCGATCCCGCCCGTTACGCGGCGGCACTACTAGACCTCTCCAAGGCGCAGGGGAAAAAGGGCGTGTGCTTTGCCTACTTTGCCAACCCGAACTGCTGGGAGGTCAAGGAAGCCTACTGCAACACCGCCCTCCACGTCTGCATGCTGCGGAGCTGTCCGATTTTCTTCCTGCACCGCGAGGAGCTGGAACGCCGCTTCGCGTCACGTTTCAAGCACCTCTACTGAGCCGGACGTCCACTGCGCCGGCCCGGGCATCCGCCGGGGGTGCCCGTCCTCTCCTTCAATCTCCGCGCAGGTCGAGACCCGGGATCCGCCGGAGGTCGGCGACGGACGCCCAGGGATGTACCCCGCGCGCCCGCGCGTCCTCCGCGCGCTCCCCGAAGACGATGAAGCGCGCGCCCGCCGCCTCGGCCGCAAGACCGTCGATCCACGCGTCGCCGATCACGTAGCTCCGGCGGACCGACGGGCCCAGGTGCGCCAGGATTGCCATGACGCCGTCCGGCGCCGGCTTGGGCGCGGAGACGTCGTCGCGGGTGGCGATGACCTCAAAGTACCCGGTCAGGCCCAGGTTCCCCATGGCCTCCTCCGTGGCCGGGCGGCTGTTGTTGGTGAGCAGCGCCAGGCGGTAGCCCAGGGCGCGCAGCGCGGACAGCACGTCGCGGGCGTGGTCCATCACGCCCACGTCGACCATCCCCTCCCGCTCGAACGCCAGCACCACCTCCCACATGCGCTTTCCGAGATCTGCGCCACGGGCCTCGCCTGTGGCGACCAGGTGGGGGATGGGCAGGCGCATGAGGTCCTCGTGCGGCGTGGTCACGCCGTCCGCGTGCAGGAGGTCAATCAGCGCCCGCCGCAGGCCGCGGAAGTCGATGCGAGAGGTGATAAGGGTGTTGTCCAGGTCGAAGATGATGGCCACCTGGGCAGGCGTGAGCAACGGCATCGTCGTCGTGTGATCCTTTCGGTCGCACCGGAGATCGGCGGCCGCCTGAGCGTGCGGCCGCCGGGGAGGCGTGTACTCATGGATTGTACTGAACGGACGGCCTGTGGCACAATCACCTTGTGATGCCCAGCGTCGTGACGAGGCAACCGGCGACGATGAGGCGGTGCGCGCGCCCGCTGGCCTGGTGGCTGGCGATCTCCGCGGCGCTGGCCGCAGGGTGGGGGACCTCCGCGGCGCCGGCGCCGCGGGCGCGCGCGGCGATCTTCTTCGCCGCCGACGGCATGCGCCAGGACCTGGTGGAGCGTTACGCGGCGGAGGGCGCCACGCCGGCCTTCCGGCGACTGCTGGAGGAAGGGGCGCGAGCGGAGGGCGCGGGCGCGCTGCCGGCGTTCCCGCCCAACACCGGCGTGGGATGGCCGACGCTGGCCACCGGCGCCTGGCCCGCGGTGCACGGTGCGGTCAACAACACCTTTCATGAGGTGGGCGGCGACTTCGCGCGCTCCCAGCGGGCGTTTGCGCCGGGTGTGCTGCAGGCGGAGACGCTGGCGGAGGCCGCGGAGCGGGCGGGCCGGCGGGTGGTGGTCTTCGAGTGGCCCACCGGACGCTACTACCCCATCAAGGGTCCCGCCGTAGACTATCGTACCTTCTTCTCCCGCCGCGGCATCCTCACGACCTTTGACCCACCCGGCCTGAGCCTGCCGCTCGTGCGGGAGTTCGGCCTGGTGGCGGCGCGGGCGGCGTTCCGGGACGCGTCGGGATGGACCGATGCGCCGCAGAGCCACAGCCCGGCGCGCGAGGCCATCCTGGTCATCCCCACCACGAACGAGGCGGTCAATCCGGCCCGCGTCTACTGGCTGTACGTCTTCGACAGCACCAACGACGGCCGCGTCAACTACGACCACGTCCTCGTCGCCGAGACCAAGAGCGCCCGGGCGCCGGTGGCGATCCTGCGACCCGGATACTTCGTGGAGGTGAAAGTGAAGCTGGCCGGCGGGCGCGCCGGCCAGGCCGCCGGTTTCTATCTCCGCC
>JACQTN010000041.1 GCA_016210785.1 Armatimonadota bacterium | reverse complement strand
GGGGAGGACTTCGTCGGCGATCGCCACCTTTCCTTCTGTGGTCCGGGCATCGTGGCGCGCCGTGGCGCGGTCGAGCCGGTAGTCGAAGATGGGCATGGCAGCGCCCAGCAGCGCGCGGAACGCCTCCGCCCCGTGGTCGCGCAGGTAACGGTCCGGATCGCCCCCGCCGGGCAGGACGGCGATGCGCACCTCCACCTCCGCGTCTTCGAACAGCTCCATGGCCCGCTCAGTAGCAGCCATACCCGCAGCGTCGGAGTCGTAGACCAGGATGACCCGCGGGGCGAACCGCTTGCACAGCAGCACCTGATCCATGGTGAGCGCCGTGCCCAAGGACGCCACCGCGTGCGCCACCCCGAGTTGGTGGCACGTCAGCGCGTCCATGTAGCCTTCCACCACGACGATCTCGCCCGCCGCCCGCACGGCTTCCCGCGCCCAGTTCAGCGCGTACAGCATCCGGCTCTTGCTGAACAGCGGCGTCTCCGGCGAGTTCAGATACTTGGGAACGGCGTCGTCCAGCGCGCGCGCGCCCAGTGCCACCGGCCGGTCGCGCAGGTCCAGGATGGGGAAGACGAGCCGGTGCCGGAACATGTCGTAGTGGCCCGATCCCGACTGGCGCGCCGCCACCAGCCCGCAGCGCTCCAGCAAGCCCGCGGCAAACCCCCTGCCCTCCAGCGCCCGCAGCAGCCCGTCCCACCCTTCCGGGGCGTACCCGAGGCGGAAGCGGCGAGCCATCTCCGCGTCCACGCCGCGCCGCTCCAGATAGGCTCGCGCCCGGACGCCGCCGGAAACCCGCACCTGTTCCTCGAAGAAGCGCACCGCGGCGTCCATGGCCTGGTACAGCCGCTCCTGCTCCGTGGCGCGCCGCGCCGCCTCCGGAGAGCGCTCCACCTCCACCCCCGCGCGGCGGGCCAGCTCCTCCAGCGCTTCCGGAAAGGTCAGCCGCTGCACGCGCATGACGAAGTCGAACAGGTCGCCGCCCGCGCCGCAGCCGAAACAGTGAAACAGCCCGCGTTCCCGGTCCACGTGGAACGAGGGCGTCTTCTCCTGGTGGAAGGGACAGAGCCCCTTGTAGTAGCGGCCGGACTTGCGGAGGGTCACGTAAGAAGCAGCCAGGTCGACGAGATCGACGCGCCGCCGGATCTCTTCTTTGAGGGCCTCGCCTCCCAGCCGCATACGCCGGCACCGGACGGCCCGCGGCGCTGGTGCGGTGCGCGGGCCCGGCGCGCTACCCTCCTTTGCGCACGATCGTCCAGTCGCCCTTGTCGTACTTGACCAGGTCGCCCACGTTCACGATCATCCAAAAGCGCAACGGCACCTCATAGTCGGCCTGGTTGATGGTGATGACGTAGGTGCCCCCCGAATCCCCGCCTTCGATGCGCTTGGAAGCGATCCACCCCACCACCGAGGGCCGGTCGCCCTCGGAGCACGATGGGACGGCCTGCGCCAGCGCCGTCACCAGCAGCACGGCCAGCATGACTCCCTTCATCTCTGCGCCTCCCTCGAGTCCTCTGCCCCGGACGCGCCGGCCGGGCCGTCCACCTCGATGCGTGGCATGAGGGGGCCCGCCTCCCCCACCCTGCCCTCGCGCACCAGCGCCAGGATCTCCGCCGCCCGCTCCCGCACCTCGACGGCGTTGATCCCGTGGCGGGCGCGGCACCGGCCCAGCTTATCCACACCAGTCTTCAACAGGTTGATCGCGCGCCCGGGGTCGGCGGCCTGCAGCCGGAACAGCCCTCCGGCGATCTGGATCAGCCCCTGCACGAACAGCCGGTACTCTCCGACCTCCTCATGCCACAGGTCTTCCCACACCTCGTGTGCCTCGAAGAACGCGCCGCGGTTGAAGAGCGCCACGCCCTCCAGAAACCGCGGGTCTTCTTGGGAGGGGGAGAGCGCTCTCTGGCACGTGCCACCCCCGATCACGCCGCATCACCGTACCGCGCTCTCCAACTCACCGGCGCCCTTCCCAACCGGCTCGTTCTACACCGTGCGAGGCGCAGGACTCCACCACGCTAACCGACTCCGCGGCGCCCCTCTCCAGACTGGTTCTCCATCGCTACAAGGTGGTGCTCCAGGCTGACCCCCCTGAAATCTCCGAAGACCCTCAATCCGCGCACTCGGGGCCCTCCGGAGATTTCAGGGGGGTCACCGGCATAGCCGGCCTTCGCAAGACACATCACTCCTCCACCGCTCCATTGGTCAGTGCTGCGAGACCTCGGCCTTCTGCTGCCGCGCCGCCGCCACGACCTTCTCGGTGACGTGGGCGGGAACCTCCTCGTAGTGCGAGAACTCCATCTCGAAAGATCCGCGGCCGCCGGTGAGCGATCGCAGGTCGGAGGCGTAGCGCAGCACCTCGCCCTGCGGGACCTGCGCCTTGACCAGCGTCGTCCCATCGCCGTGCGGCTCCATGCCCTGAATCCGGCCGCGGCGGGCGTTGAGGTCTCCGATGATGTCGCCGGTCAGCTCCTCCGGGATGTGGACCTGGAGGTTCATGATGGGCTCCAGCAGCGCCAGCCCTGCCTGCTGCACCGCTTCCTTGAAG
>JACQTN010000336.1 GCA_016210785.1 Armatimonadota bacterium | reverse complement strand
GTGCTGCAGCCGGAGCCGCGCCGGCTGCAGCCGGAGGCGCTGACCTACTCCGGGTCGACGCCGGCGGGCGGGCTGGTGGGCGATCTGGTGGAGGGCGGGCTGGGACGCCCGGAGGACCTGCAGGGCCGGCCGGTGGCCGGGCGCATCCTGCTGGTGGAACGCGGCGTGATCCCCGTCCGCGACAAGGCGCAGAATGCCGCCAACGCGGGCGCGCGGGCCGTGATCGTGTACAACAACACCGCCGGCAACGTGATGGGCACGCTGAGCCAGCAGATGGCCATCCCCGCGGTGACCATCAGCCGGGAGGAAGGTCTGGCGCTGGTGGAGATGCTGCGCCGGGGCCCGGTGCGGGTGCGCCTGGTGGTGGAGACCGCGCATGAGACGCGCACCACCTGGAATGTGATCGGCACGCGACGCGGCACCCGGGAGCCGGGGCGGGCGTTGGTGATCGGGGGGCACTACGACTCGGTGGCGCGCGCCCCGGGCGCTAACGACAACGCCAGCGGCACGGCGGTGGTGCTGGAGGTGGCGCGTGCGGTCGCCGGCCGCGCCTATCCCTACACCGTGAAGTTCATCGCCTTCGGCGCGGAGGAGATCGGCCTGCGCGGCTCGGCCCACTACGTGCAGACCGCCACCGACCAGACCATCGCCATGGTCAACATCGACGTGATCGGTGCAGGGAATGCCATGGTGGCGGCCAACGGCGCGGGCAACGGGCCGCTGCTGGACCTGGCGGAGCACGTGGCGCGCCGGTTTGGGATCACCCTGCGGCGCACCCGCATGGGCGCCAGCGACCACCTGTCGTTCGAGCGGCGCGGCGTGCCGGCGGTCTTCTTCACCCGTTACGGCGGCCCGCCGATCCACACTCCTGAGGATAAGCTCGATCACATCCGCCCGGCGCTGCTGCGGGAGGGGGCGCTGGTGGCGGCCCACGTGGTGGACGAAGTGGCGTCCGGAAGATCGCGGCTGTAGGTCGAAAACGGAACCCGGCGAATCGCCCAGGTCATCGGTTGACACTAGGCGCGCGTCTCAGAAATGTCGTGCTTCATTCATGCGCAGGCCCAGCTTGGCTGAGGCCGAGCATCAGCAATGTTCCGGACTCCACACCGTCGCGAGTGGGGGTCCGGGGGAGAGAAAGGCTCTCCCCCGGTCGGACACATGGTGCAGGGTGGAGTGGCGAAAAGACACTCCACCCAACCTTGCCGCCTAGCGCGTGAAGGTCACCTTGCGCAGCCCGCGCGGCCGGTCGGGGTCGAACCCGCGCGCCACGGCCAGGTGCAGCGACAGCAACTGCGCCGGCACGATGGCCACCGCCGGGCTCCACACCTCCGGCACCGGCGCCACCAGCGGCAGGGCCACCTTCGCCCGCGCCAGGATCTCCGCGTCATCCGAGATCACCATCGTCTCCGCGCCCCGCGCGGCCAGGCGCGCCGTGATCTGCCGCAGGTGGGCCAGGGGGACGCCCGACGGCGCGATCACCATCACCGGGAAGTCCCGCTCCACGATGGCGATGGGGCCGTGTAGCAAGTCCGCGGAGGAGAGCGCCTCCGCGGGGAGATAGCAGGTCTCCTTCAGCTTCAGCGCGGCTTCCTTCGCCGTGGCGTAGTTGTACCCGCGCGACGTCACCAGGCACCCCTGCATGTAGCGGTAGCGCTCCGCGCGCGCGGCGATCTCGTCCTCCATCTTCAGCGTGGCTGCCAGCGCATCGGGGAGCGCGCCCGCGCCCTGCTCAACCTCGCGCGCCCGCGCCCAGGCGCCCACCAGCAAGGTGAGCAGCGCCACCTCTGCCACATAGGTCTTGGTGGCGGCGACGCTGCGCTCCGGTCCCGCGCGGCACAACAGCGTTTCGTGCGCGGTGCGGGCCAGCGGCGAGCGCGCGTCGTTGGTGATGCCCACGGTGAGGCCGCCCTGCCGGCGCGCTTCCTCCACGAACTCCACCACGTCGGTGGACCGGCCGGACTGAGAGACGGCGAGAACGAGCGCGTCCCGCAGGCGTGGGCGCGCACCGTACAGGGTGACCACGGACGGGGCGGCCAGGCTGGCCGGCAGCCCGGTGAGGGACTCCACCAGGTATTTGCCCAGCGTGGCCGCGTTGTCGGAGGTGCCGCGCGCCACGAAGACCACCAGGCGCGGAGGCCGCCGGCGGAGGCGGGCCGCCAGGCGCCGCAGGCGCGGCCACTCTGCATCGAGAAGTCGCGCCACCACGGCTGACTCCTCGCGGATCTCGCGACGCATGAAGAAACCGGGGCGGGGGCGCGTCACGCTGTGGAGGATTCGGTGGCGCGGGAGGGAGTCCCTGGGAGCATGCGGAAAGAGCGTGGGGCAAGGTGAGGTGCGGTCGGAGCGGGATGGCCCGGGCCGGCGGTGGGCCCGGGCCGGGCGACCGGGAGAAGGAGGTTACCGCAATGGCAAACACGGGCGGCGCCATCGTGGCGCCGCAGCCCAGGGCCGTGGAGGAGGGCATCGCCGTCCTCCGCGGCGGCGGCAACGCGGTAGACGCGGCGGTAGCCACCGCCTTCATGCAGGCCGTCGTGGACCCGCAGATGTGCGGCGTCGGCGGCATGGGCACCATGCTGATCTGGCCCGCCGGCGCGCCGGGGCCTCGCGAGCTCCACTTCTACGGCCGCGCCGGCAGCAAGGTGACGCCGGCCATGTGGGTGGACAGGGTGCGCGGCCGCACGCGCTGGTGGCGGCGCTTTGCGCTGGAAGGGTATCTCAACGACATCGGCTACAGCTCCATCATGACGCCGGCCACGGTCGCCGGGCTCTACCACGCCCACCGCGAGTACGGGCGGCTGCGCTGGCTCGAGGTGCTGGCGCCCGCGGTGGCGGCGGCGGAGGAAGGATTCCGCGTCACCTCCGGGGTGGCCGGCTTTTGGAGCCGCGAACCCCGGGAGTCGGGCGAGGTGGACACGCGCGCGCGTCTGCACGCCAGCCCTGAAGCGGCGCGCATCTACTTCAAGCCCGACGACTCCATGTACAAAGAAGGCGAGGTGGTGAAGAACCCAGACCACGCCCGTTCGCTGCGCGTCATCGCGGAGGAGGGACCGGAGGCCTTCTACCACGGCGCCATCGCCCGCGCCATGGCGGAGGACTTGGAGCGCAACGGCGCGTTCATCACCGCGCAGGACCTGGCCACCTACCGGGTCCGCACGGCGGCGCCTCTGCAGTCCACCTACCGCGGCTACAGTCTGTACTCCAACGTGCCGCCCGGCGGCGGCATCACCGTCCTGCAGATCCTCAGCATCCTGGAGGGCTACGACGTCGCCGCGCTCGACCCGCTGTCTAGTGAGCATGCCCTGCTGCTGGCGCGCGCCATGCAGGCCGCATTCTGCGACCGCGACCGCTGGGTGGGCGATCCCGAGTTCGTGGACGTGCCGGCGGCGGACCTGCTGTCCAAGGATCACGCCACGGCCTGGCGGGTGCACCTGGATGCGGGCCGGCCGGTGGAGTTCCCCGCGTGGGGCGCGGGGGACGGGTCCGGCACCACCCACGTCACCGTGGTGGACGCGGAAGGGACGATCGTCTCGCTGACCCACACGCTGGGCTCGTCGTCGGGCGTCATCACGCCGGGGCTGGGCTTCATGTACAACAACTCCATGTACCAGGCGAACCCCTTCCCGCAGAGCCCCAACAGCATCGCGCCCGGGAAGGCGCGGACCAGCGGCATGTGCCCCACCATCGTGGCCCGCGACGGGAAGCCGGTGGCGGCGCTGGGCGCGCCGGGCGGCAACGCCATCATCACGGGCGTGCTGCAGGCGCTGGTGAACGTCCTGGACCACGGCATGACCGCCACCGAGGCGGTCTCCGCGCCGCGCATCCACTGCGAGGGGGAAGCGGTGGACCTGGAGGGGCGTTTCTTCCGGAGCACCGTGCGGGCCCTGGAGGCACAGGGCCTCCAGGCGCACTGGTCGCCGGTCGCCCTGGATGGGGCGTTCGCGCGGGTGCAGTTGATCGCCATCGATCCCGCCACGGGCCGGCTCGACCTGGGGCCCGACCCGCGCGGCGAGGGCGGGTGCGGGCGAGCGTGACCGACGAGGAGAGCGTCATGCTCAAGACAGCGGAGCGCCTGGGCCCGGGCCCGTTCCTCAACGTGGCCATCGCCATCTGGATGTGAACGACACGATGCCGGCACCAGGCGGCGGGTGCCGCCGCCGGACTCAGGACGGGAGCTCGGCGCCCAGTTCGGTACGCATCCGGATCACGTGCATCAGGTCGCTGCGCGTCACGATGCCCACCATCTCCCCGTCGGCGTCCACCACCAGCAGGCGCCCCACGCCGGCCTGCACCATCCGGGCCAGGGCATCGTAGGCGCTCACGCCGGGCCGCACCGTCTTGGCCTGCGCGATGGGCGTCATCGCATCGCGCACCGGTGTCTCTGCCCATCGCTCCCGCGGGACCTGCTTCACGTCGTGCAGGGTGACAATGCCCACCAACCGCTCACCGTACATCACCGGGTACCCGCCGTGCTTGTGCCGCAGGAAGTAGTCGGCCACCGCCTGCTCGATGGTGAGGCCCGGCTCCATGGCGATGACCTGGGTGGTCATGATGTCGCGCACACGCACTCCGCGCAAGGCATGACGCAGCATCATCTGCCGGTAGGACGCGCCCGCCCCCTGGTCCAGGAACCATCCGATGAGGATCAGCCACACGCCGTTGATGGTGCGGCCGGCCAGGATGGAAATCACGCCGAGGATGATGAGCGCCGTGGCGACGACGTGCCCCAGGGCGGTGGTGATGCCCGTAGCCCGCTCCACGCCCAGGAATCTCCACAGCAGCGCCCGCAGGATGCGGCCGCCGTCCAGGGGGAAGGCCGGGATCAGGTTGAAGGCCGCCAGCAGGAAGTTCGCCCAGGCCAGGTAGCCCAGCAGCGCCCCCGCCGGCACGCCCGCGGCGCGCGGCGCGGCCAGGCGGAGCAGCCCCGCCAGCGCCAGGGAGGTGGCCGGGCCAGCGGCCGCCACCCAGAAGTCGTGGCGGGGATCCTCCGGCTCCCGCGCGATCTGGGCAACTCCGCCGAACATGAAGAGCGTGATGCTGCGGGTGGAGATGCGGAAGCGGCGGGCGGTCAGCGCGTGCCCCAACTCGTGCACCAGCACCGACGCGAACAGCAGCAGCGCCCCGGCAACGCCCATGGTCCAGTAGACGTCGCCGGTCAGGTTGGGAAGCTGCGAAGGAAAGATTCCCTGCGCCAGCGAGAACGCCACCGCCCACAGGGCGATGAACCAGGTGAAGTGGATCTGGACGGTGATGCCCAGAATCCTGCCCAGCCGGATCGATCCGCCCACGGCGCCTCGTCAGGTATGCGTGGTGGCGCGCGAACGGCGCGCCGCGACCTTCTCGGTGCGGATGTACCTCTCGAGCTAACACCGTTCTCATTATACGATACGCGGTGATGCTGGTGTTCGAGGGAGGAGAAACTTCCGACAAACCTGAACACCATTATCGCAGGCGAGAGTGGATCGGCTGCGATGCGCGGGATTCTGTTGTTGAGGCCGGCGACGTCATGAGGGTTGCCCTGCTGCACTACAGTTGCCCGCCCGTCGTTGGAGGCGTCGAGTCGGTACTGGCGATCCATGCCCGATTGCTCGCACACCATGGCCATGCCGTGAAGATCCTGACCGGCCGGGGTGGGAGCCTCGGGGCCGGCATCGAGGTCAAGATTCTTCGTCTCCTGGGCTCACGCCATCCCAGAGTGCTCGCCGTGGCCGGAGAACTGGACCGAGGCGTTGTTTCCGCGCATTTTCGGGCCCTCCGGGAGGAGATCGCAGACGGTCTCCGCGCCCACCTCGATGCTGCGGATGTCGCTATGGTGCACAACGTGCTGACCATGCACAAGAATCTGCCGTTCACGGCTGCGCTTCATATGCTGATCAGCGAGGGGAAGAAGATGGTGGCCTGGACGCACGACCTGGCCTGGGCGAACCCTCAATATGCAGACCGGTTTTCCAGCGGCTATCCGTGGTCGCTGCTGAGAGCACCCCTTTCCGTTGAGTACGTGGCTATCAGCGAGGCTGTCCGCGCCCAGATGGCCACGTTGATCGGTCTGTCCGCCGAGAGCATTTCTGTCATTCCCCATGGCATTGATCCCGCAGACTTCAACGCGTGGACCGCGGCGACGCAATCGCTCATCCGGTCCATCGACCTGCTCGGCCAGGACTGTGTCCTCATCAGCCCGGTGCGCATCACCCGGCGTAAGAATCTGGAGATGGCCATCCGTGTGGTCGCAGCCCTGAAGGCCCGGGGCTGGCGCCTCCGGCTTCTGATCACGGGCCCTCCCGGCCCCCACAACCCCGAGAATGCACAGTATCTCGAGGACCTCCGGGATCTCGGGCGTGCCCTGCATGTAGAGGCGGATGTCGTGTTTGTCCGCGACCTGGTTTCGCGGTGCTCCTCGCGCGTGGTGGGTGATCTGTACACACTCAGCGACGCCGTGTTCCTCACCAGCACGCTGGAGGGATACGGGCTGCCGGTCCAGGAGGCGGCCTTGTTCCGGTTGCCCGTGTTCTGCACCGACATTCCCGCGTTTCGTGAAGTGGGGGGAGCGAGGGTGCACTACTTCCGTCCCGGGGATGCGCCGGAGCACGTCGCGGCGAGGATCGCGCAGATTCTGGAGGACGACCGGGCTTACGTGTTCCGCCGCCACGTCCGGCAGTCGCTTACCTGGGACCGGATCTATGACCGGCACATCGCTCCGCTGCTCTGCCGGGTGGCAGGGGAGGTGCCCGCCATGGGGTGATCTTGTTGCCCCTCCCCGGCGTGGAGGGCGCGGCGCCGCTCCTCGAGGTTGGCGCGGCGCTCGCCCGGGCACGGCAGGTCCATCTTCTCATCCTCAATGTGGTGGAGGTACCGCCGGGAACGGACCTCAGCGAAGGGGCGCTGACCGCCCAGGAGCGCCGGCCGGAGTTGATGCGGCTTTGCCGCGACTACGAGTCCTTTATCGCCGACGTCCGTCCGGTGGTCAAGGTGGGCCGACAGCTGTGGTCGGAGATCGCCGGGACGGCCCGCGATGAGGGGTGTGAGTTGCTCCTCCTGGGATGGAAGGGGCGCACGCAGACCCCGGGCCAGGTGTTTGGCGAGGACCTCGACCGGATCCTGGCCGACCCGCCCTGCGATGTCGCCCTGATCAGCAGAGTCGACCTGGGCACCGTGCGCCGCATTCTCGTTCCCGCGCGCGGTGGTTCTTGGGCTCGGCTGGCGTTGCGGATCGCGGACGACCTGGCGCAGGCTACAGGCGCCGAGATCACTGTCCTGCATGTGCTGCGGGAGACTCTGGAGGGGCCCGAGCGCCGCATGGCCGAGCAGACCTACCTGGACGCACTGGCCCTGGTGAAGCGGACGCGGCTGCGCAGGCGGCTGGCGCTGGCGCCGGAGGTCGTGGAGACCATCCTGGAGGAAGTCGGCGGCCACCAGCTCGTCATCATGGGCGCTTCCGCGGGGGCCGAGCCGCTGGGCGCCATCCCCAAGGCTGTGCTGGAGCGGCTGGAGTGTGGGGGAATGGTGGTGCGCTCCACTCTGCCCGTGGATCTGCGACCCGCCAGTCCGCCCGCGTGGTCGGCGGCAAGAGTGAACAAGTGGTTTGCCGAGAACTCCTTCCATGCTCGAGAGTTTGCTGACCTGGACCGCCTGGTGGACCTCAAGCGGCGCCAGGGCGTCACGATCAGCCTGGGGCTCCCCACGCTGAATGAAGAGGCGACCGTCGGGCCGATCATCACCACGCTCCGGGAGGCCCTGATGGAGCGCGCCCCGCTGCTAGACGAGATCGTGTTGATCGACAGCGGCTCCCAGGACAGGACGGTGGCCATGGCCAGGGACCTGGGTGTGCCCGTCTATCAGCACGCGGAGATCCTCCCCCAGTACGGTACCCACCGGGGCAAAGGCGAGGCGTTGTGGAAGAGTCTTTACGTGCTGCGCGGGGATCTTGTGGCGTGGGTGGACACCGACATCCGCAATATGCACCCCCAGTTTGTGTACGGCCTCCTGGGTCCCCTGGTGACTCACCCCCGCCTCATGTACGTGAAGGGGTACTACCGCCGCCCGCTCCAGGTGGGAGACACCGTCTACGAGACCGGCGGGGGGCGGGTCACCGAACTTACCGCCCGCCCGCTGTTCAACCTGTTCTTCCCCGAACTCAGCGGGCTCATTCAGCCGCTCTCCGGAGAGTACGCGGGGAGACGCGAGGCACTCGAGCAGGTGCCGTTCTTCACGGGGTACGGCGTGGAGGTGGGGCTTCTGATCGACCTCCTGCACTGGTTTGGATTGGAGGCCATGGCCCAGACCAACCTGGAGGTGCGCATCCACCGCCACCAGTCACTGCCCTCGCTTGGGCTGCAGGCGTTCGCCATCTTGCAGGTGGTCATCCAGCGGCTGCAAGATCGCGGTACGCTGCCGCTGCTCCACGAGATGAGCCCGACGATGAAGTTGATCCGCTTCGAGGAGAGCGTGCTCGGGCTGGAGCTCAGGGAGGTGCGCGACCACGAGCGCGCGCCGATGATCAGCATCCCGGAGTATCGGCAGCGCCGGGCGCTAGTGCGGTCCACAGAGTGAACGGGGATGGAGCGGGCGGCTAAGACCGATGCGCTGCATCTCCTCCGCAACAGAATTGACATCACCACCGTGCCGTTCACCGACCGGGGGAGCCGCCTCCTGGTGTTCGCGGAGCGGGACCGCCCGCACTTTTACATCCGGCTGTGCGAGCGATGGCCCAAACTAGAGGACGCGCAGGGGCACTACCGCGTTCGCCCGCCGATACTCAGCGATCTCGCTCTGCTCAATGGAGAGGGACACCCGCTGCCTTTCACGCTGGTCACCTATCCTCACCTGATCGAGGCCCACACCTGCGCCGGAATCTTCCGGCTGATGTTTGGCGGCCCGGAGTTGCTCGTGCTGCTTCCGCCGCCAGGCCGGGTGGGGATTCGGTTCCTGGCCGGCGCGGAGTGGGGGCAGGCGGACCGGCGGGGTGGGCGCTTCAAGGGAATCCGCAACATCGCCTACACCACCAATGCCCACATCTTGCGCAACCTGGTGATGCGTGCCGAGGACCGGTGGCAGGTTGAGTTGATTGTGGAGGCGGGTGAGCAGGCTGCGATCACGCTCAACCTGACCCCGCGCCTCGGATTCGACCGCCAGGTCCCCCGCGGCGTGCTGGAGCGGGCGGAGGCGACCTGGCGGGCATGGTTCGGGCAGACGCCGCCCGTGGCCGCGGCGTGCGAGCAGACCTACTACTACGCCTGGTGGGTGATGCGGGCCGGCCTGCTCTCCACCCGCTATCACCTCACCCGCGAGGCGCTGGTGCCCTCCAAGGTTCACTACGTCGGAGTCTGGCAGTGGGATGCCTTCTTCCACGCGTTGGCCTACCGCCATGTCGACCCTCAACTGGCCTGCGATCAGTGCCGCGTCGTCCTCGACCACCAGCGCCTCGACGGGATGTTGCCGGACGCGGTCTTCGACGAGGGGACGGTTGGGCGCCTCACCCATCCGGTGCATGCTGCGGTGACCAAACCGCCCGTGGCCGCCTGGGTGGTGTGGCGGATCTACGAGGCTAGTGGGGAGCGGGAGTTCCTGGAGGAGGTCTACGAGCCGCTGTGCCAGTGGAACCGCTGGTGGTTCACCCATGACATCGACGGGGACGGGATCCCGCAGTACGATCATCCCTTCTCCTCGGGCCTGGATGACAGCCCGCTGTGGGACGACGGGTTGCCCGTGGAGTCGCCCGATCTGGCCACCTACCTGGTGATCGACATGGAACATCTGGCCAAGATCGCGGGGGCCATCGGCGAGATCGAGGAGGCGCGGAGATGGATGGAGAGGAGCGCAGCCCTGTCGCACCGGCTCGTCGAGCACTTCTACGACGAGGCGTCGGGCGTCTTCTGGGCGGTGCGGCCGGGCACGCACGCGCGCATCCCCGTGCTCACCCCGTTCAACCTCTACCCGCTCTGGACCGGCCGGCTCCCCGGGCGCATCGCCGCGCGCCTGGTGGAGCACCTGACCGATTCGGAGAAGTTCTGGACGCGCTACCCGATCCCCACCGTGGCGAAGAGTGACCCCACCTACAATCCGTCGCAGATGTGGCGCGGCCCGACCTGGGTGAACATCAACTACATTTTCGTGGACGCGCTGCGCCGCGCCGGATACCGGGACGTGGCGCGGACGCTGGCCGACCGCACGCTGGAGATGGTGACGCGGGGTCCCGACGCCCGGGAGTACTACCACCCGGAGACGGGAGAGTCGCCGGCCGGGGCGGCGCCCTGCTTCGGGTGGACGGCGGCGCTCTTCGTGGACCTGGCGATTCAGCGATCGCGGGGGCTGGTGTGATGCGAAGGGCGCGGCGCACCGGCGAAGCCGCGGGCGTGCGCCGCGGAGCGGGGCGGGACGCGCCCCGGGTGGAGGTGGGGAGGGCGCGCCCCGCATCTGAGCGTCCCTCGTCTGAGCGCGCCGCAGACGGCGTGTCGGGTCCCGCAGAGACCGCTGGCTTTCGCCCGTCCCTGGCGCGCTTCCTCGAGGCGACGCCACGCGTCTTCCGGCGGTGCGCCGTGGATGCCCCCTTCGGCCTGGGATTCCTGGCCTCGCCGGCCGAGGTGAAGTACCCCTTCGTTTACACGCGCGACCTGGCCGTGGCCATCGTGGCGCTGTGCGAACTCGGCGACCTGGCCGTCGCCCGGCGCGCGTGCGACTTCCTCCTGGGGACGCAGTTGCCATCGGGCGAGTGGGTACAGCGCTACGACGAGGCGGGGAACCGCCAGGACGAGGTGCCGCAGGAGGACAACACAGCCCTCGCGGTGTGGGCGCTGCTGGCGTGCGCCCGCTCCGGTTATGACCCCGCGGCCCTGGAGCGGTTCAGGGAGCCGGTGGCGCGGGCGGTGGCCGTCGTGCGCGAGCGCACGATTCACCCGCACGCCTGCCTTCCCATCACGCACACGTCCATCCACGAGACGTCGGTGAGCGAAGGCTTCGAGATCTGGAACGCCTGCGCCCACGCCCGCGCCCTGCGCGACGCCGGCCAGGCGTACGGGGAGGCGGCGTGGTGTGAACTGGGAGATCTCGTGGTGCGCGCGGTGGGAAGCCTCATGGCGGCGGGCGGGCGCTTCGTGCGCCGGCTCGACCCGCACGGGCATCCGGACTTGCGGCCCGACATCACGCTGATGGCGCCGTGGTACTTCGGCCTGCTGGCGGCGGACGATCCCCGGATCGCTTCCGGCGCGCGCCTGATTGAGCAGACGCTGATCGATCCCGCCCTGGGCGGCTACACGCGGTATCTCACCTTCTCCGAGGAAGAGCTGATGGTCTTCCCCGGACCGTGGTTCTTCTACACGGCGTGGATCGCGCAGTACTATGCCGACGCCGGGGACCCGCCGCGCGCAGACGCCATCCTGCGGTGGATCCTGGACCACGCGTGCGACGGGGAACTGCCAGAGCTCCTGATCACGCGCCACCGCTTTCACTTCTTCCGCGACGTGCTGGCGCGCAAGGCGCAGGGCTCCCCTAACGCGCGATTCCGCCAGGCGATGCTGGCGGAGCTGGCGCGGCTGGCCGACCGGCTGCGCCACGACGACGTGGCGCCGGGTGTCCTGCCGCTGCTGTGGTCGCACGTGGAGATGCTGCGGGCGCTGCGGAAGCGGGGGTACGTGAAGACCTTCAGGACGGGCCTCGGCGGCGCGTAAGGGCGGGAAACGCCGCGCCGGAGACAATTCCGCCTACTGCGTTCGTCCGATCACGCCGCAGGCAGCGCGCGCCGGCGTTGCCGTCCGGGTCGGTGACGGGGTCGTCTGGCAGGGCGTGGATCACCACTGCCAGTCCCGTCTGTCGAGCCCGAACAGGGAGTTGCACCCCGTTCCGAGGGTGACCCCGCGGGGGAGCGTCGCGTACCGGACGGCGGCGTCGCTCCGCGGATTCTCGAGTCCGTACTGCCGCCCTGTTTCCTCGTCGTGGAGTCGTGCTGCCGGCTCCGCCGTTCTCAGGCGGTGCCTTCCTCGCGCAACCTCCGCCATTCCCTGTACGCCGCGATGAACGGCGGCAGCCGGCGGGCCAGCACTTCCCCGAAGAACAGCGCCAGCACCATCAGGAGGATCCAGGGCCAGATCTCCACCTCCGCGGTGCCGCGGGCGACCCGCCGCTGGAATGCCTGCTGCGGGTCGCGGAAGAAGGTCCCGCCCGTGGCCGTGGTGAGGTGCTGCAGCAGCGCCAGGTTGGGTTCCACCGTGCGGAACTCGGGGGAGTAGGGGACGACGGCACCGGTGACCACGGGGACCTTGCGGTCGCTGGGGACGAGACTGATCAGGTAGGTCCCGACGCTGGGCGTGGCGAAGGTGCCCTCGTACCGCCCCGGGCCCACTTGGCGCAGCGTGGTGCGTTCCTTCTCGGCCTGCGGCCCGGTGATCTGCGCGGTGAGCGTGAGGAAGTTGACCGGCTCGCCGGTGCGCTCGATCGCCTCCACCAGGAGCACCCCGCGGTCATCGCGCGTGCTCACGTGGACGCTGAGCCGCTCGTCCTCTTCGCGCAGCGCCCACCGCACCACCTGTCCCCAGAACTGCCCCAGCTGAGGCCAGCGCATCCAGTCCGCCGCCCAGCGGGGCACCGCGTCCGACGTGAACGCCACCGAGCGGCCCAGGCCGTAGTTCCAGGCGGCCAGCAGCGGGTCGCGCCGGCGCGTCAGGAGCGCCGTGCGGGCGGCTGCCTTGGCGGTGGTGGCCACGTAGCCCTGCAGCACCGGCAGCTCGCGCAGGTCCAGCCCCCGCAGCCCCTCGTACGGATCGCCGGCCGCTGGCCGGAACGGCTCCTCCACGATGGCGGTGCGAAACGCCAGGCTCGTTTCCAGGGCGAAGATCTGGGGAATGCTGAAGACGTCGCGCGTGAAGTAGTACCGGCCGCTGCCCCACTGGGCGATGTCGCGCATCAGCACCTGGTCCGCGTCGCGGCCCACCGCCACGCCGGAGATGGTGATGCCCTCGGCGATTGCGGAGTTGACGAGCTGGCGGAAGGGCGCCGGCGGCGTGAGGCCGTCCGACAGCGCGATGATATGCTTCACCTTGGCCGGGGTCCTGCGCAAGGCCTGCACCGCCGCCTCCAGCGGCGGGTACATGTTGGTGCCGCCACCCACGCGGATGCGGCCGATGCCCTGGATGATGCTCTCGCGCTGCTGCGCGGAGCTCAGCGGGACCGCCCAGGCGAACTGGTCGTCGAAAGCGATGACGCCCACCGAGTCCTGGTTGCTGAGCATCTCCACCGCTGAGCGCGCCGCCTCCTTGGCCAGCTCCAGCTTGCTGATCTCGCCCCCCACCGCGCCCATGCTCCCGGAGGCGTCGATCACCAGCGCCATGGCCAGGCTGGGCAGGTCGGCGCGCGTGCGCACGTCGCTAGAGACCGGCAGCACCTCGTCCAGGGCCGTCCGCTGGTAGCCGCCGGGACCGTAGGAGCGGTCGCCGCCCACCGCCACCAGCCCGCCGCCGAAGTCGCGCACGTAGCTGCGCATCGCGTCGAGCTGGTCCGGGGTGAGGCCGGTGGCGGAGACGTTGTCCAGCAGCACCGCCTGGTAGCCCATCAGGTGGCGCACCGACGACGGCAGGTTGTGCGCGGCCAGCGCCTCCACCATGAGACCCTGCTTGCGGAGGATCTCCGGCAGCGGGCCCTGCTGGTTCTGGCCGGCCACGTAGAGCACCGACGGCGGGCCCTCCACCACCGTGTAGCTGGCGGCCTCATTGTTTTCCCGCAGCGTGTCCTCGCCGGTGGCGAGCCGGACCTGGTAGCGGTAGAAGCCCCGATGCTCCAGCTTCTGCGGCACCTCGATGACGCTGCGCCCGGGGCGGACCTGGACCATCTGCTCCTCCACCACCGCGCCGTCGCGCAGCAGCAGCAGGCGCGCCGTCGCCTGCCGCAGGCTGCGCACGGCCACGCGCACGGTGAAGGTGGATCCCGGCTGCACGCGTTCGGGGAGGAGCAGGTCCTCCACCAGCACCTCCCGCGGCGGGACGTCTGCCAGCGGCACCGCCGAGATCTCCGCGCCCGCCGCCTGCGCCAGCGCCGCCACCTCCGCGGCGCGCCCGCGGGTCTCGTTGCCGTCGCTCAGCAGCACGATGCGCTTGGCTGTGCCGGCGGGGAAGGCGCCGATGGCCAGCTTGAGCGCCGCGGCGATATCGGTCTGTCCGCTCTCCACCCTGGGCCAGGTGGGGATCGGCGCCGACTGGCGCGGCGCCACCAGCAGGTGCGGCCGTGCGCCGAACGCGATCACGCCCACCTGGTGGCCGGGGCTGGCCCGGCGCAGCGCCTCGGTGACGAACTGCTTGGCGCGCTCGCGGCCGGTCTCCGGCACGCTGGCGGACAGGTCGGTGACGAAGACGACGGCCAGGCCCTGCCGCGCGACCACCAGCCTGGGCCCGGCCAGGGCGAGGATCAGCAGGATGATCGTCGCGGTGCGCAGGAAGAGCAGCCTGCGCCGGCGCGAGGTGAGCCGGCCCAGGCGCAGGGCGGCCGCCGCCAGCAGCAGCGGCGCCACGATGAGCGCCAGCGCCCAGGGGCGGGCAAATTCCACCACACTCACTCCCGTTCCCTCCGCGCCACATAGGTCAGCGTCCCCTCCGCCAGCAGCGCGCCCAGCGCCGCCATCGCCACGAACAGCCACCACTCCCGGTGCACGCGCTCCCACATGCCTCCGCCCGCCGTCTCCACCAGCCGGCCGCGCGGGGCGATCCGCGACTCCTCGGGGTCGCTCAGGTTGGCGGCCAGGCGCAGGTCACCTTGCGGCAGCCGCACCCGGTAGATGCCCGTCTGCAGCGCAGGCAGCAGGACGCGGCCGCCCTGGGCCACCAGGCGCGCGCGGCCGGCCGGGCCGACGGCGTCCACGGCGTCCGCGGCGGGGCCCACCGGGATCTCCACGGTGCGGCCGGCGATCACGTGGGCGGGAAGTTCCATGGCATCGCCGGCGCTGAGCCAGTTGATGGCGTTGGCCACCAGCACCGGGAAGGCGGCGCGCAGCGGGAGGTCGGACGCGCCCAGGCGGAAGGGCAGCAGGACCACGCGCAGGTCGGCCGTCTCGTAGGTCCACACCAGCGGGCCTTCGCGGCCGGCCACGATGGTCTGTCCGCCCCGCACCTCCAGGTTCAGGGCTTCGGCGATGTGCACGCCTTCCAGCGTGACCGAACGCGCCACCGGATGCCGGCGGTCCCACCCCAGCACCCTGGGATTGCGCACTGTCCCACGGGGCACCAGGGGCAGGTTCTCGGGCACGGCGCCCAAGATCAGGTAGCGGCCCGGCGGCAGCCGCGGCGGCGCCACGCCGTCCAGGATCACCACGTCGTAGCTCTCCCACCCCGCCGGCTCCGCGGACTCCACGCGCTGCTGCCGGCTGAGAGGCAGGACGCTCAGCAGCCGCTCCAGGAACAGGTTGCCCTCGCTCACCAGCAGGGCGGAGGGCGCGCGGGCCCCGCCCACCACCGCCCATCCGCGGTTGTCGACCGGCAGCAGATCATCCACGTCCAGGATCGCCTCGGCGATCCCCGTGGTGCCTTCCGAGACGTGGAAGATGACGGGCAGTTCCTCCCCGGGTCGCAGCGCCAGCCGGCGCTGCCCGATCAGCCTTCCCTCCATCACCAGCCGCAGCGACGCCCCGTAGTCGCGCGAGGCAAAATTCTGCACGCGCACGAAGACCTGGGCGCCGCGCGCGGTGCCCGAGGCCTGCATGGCCACGATGCCCACGTTGTCGCCGCCCCGGCCGAACGGCAGAAAGACGACGCGCGCGCCCCCGTAGTCCTGCACGGGCGGCGTGCTCCAGGCGCCGTCGCTCAGCACCACCAGCACCAAGCTCCGCCGGTCCTCCGCCATGGCCAGCGCGGTGCCCAGCGCCTCCACGATGCTGCCGCCGCCGTCGGTGGGCCGCAGCTCTGCCAGCGCCTGGCGTACCCGGTTGCGGTTGCGGGTGAACGGCACGCGTACCACCGGCTGCGGGCCCGCCTCCACCAGCGCCAGCTCCTGGTTCCCGCTGGCGGTGGACGCGATGCGTTCCGCCTCGCGGCGCGCCGCCTCGAAGCGAGACGGGCGCACGTCGGCGGCCTGCATGCTGGCGGAGGTGTCCACCACCAGCACGATCCGGTCGCCGGTGATGCCGACGGCGATGCGGCTGGGCCGACCCAACGAGATGCCCAGGAGCGCCAGCGCGACGATCTGTAGGAGCAGCAGGATGGTGAGCAGCAGGCGGCGCGCCGGCCGGTAGGCGGTGACCTCACCCTCCACGGCGCGCCACAGCAGGGTGCTGGAGACCTCCTGATCCCGGCGCCGCGGGCGCAGGAAGTAGAGCAGGAGGACGCCTGGAACGAGGATGAGGAGGCTCAGAAAATACGGAGCGAGAAACTCCATGCACTCACTCGGCTTCTGAGCTGGTTACTCGCGTTGGGTCAGGCTCTGGAAGTAGCGCTTCACCCAGTCGCGATAGCGCGGCGGGACCCGGTCCTGGGTGAGTTGCTCCTCCGCGGCGCGCGCGTACGCGGGGAGGACCTGCTGGAAGGGCACCACCACCGTGCGGTTCTCCGTTGAGGGCATCGCCACCACCGTCTGGCGGCTGTCGCCTTTGCCGGCCTGCCCGGGCAGGCGTACTTGCGGTCCCGTAGGCCGTCGCTCGGTGGCCTGGTCACCCTGCTCCAGCTGCGAGCCCTTGCCGATCCCCTGGCCAGCCTCCTGGCTCATCTGCCCCGCCTGGTTGGTGTTGCCCCGCGCCCGCTGCTGCGCCGTCTCGGCCTGCTCCGCGGCCACCGCTACCTGCCCCTGGTTGTCCGAAGGGCCGCGCGCCATGCGGCCCTGGGTGCGCTGCAGCTCCTGCTGCGCGCGGGCCAGCAGTTCCTCCCGGCGCAGGTTGCCCAGCTCGCGGCGGATCACCTGCAGGGACTCCGTAATGGACTGCTGCGCCCCCTGATTATCCCGCGCCCGCAGTGAGTCCAGCACGTCGCCCAGGCGGCGGGCCAGTTCGCCCTGGGCCGTGTCCCGCATCGTCCACAGCCGCTCGTTGAAGTGGAAGCGTTCCTCCGGTGCCAGCGGTCCCCGCTGCAGCCGGGCGTTCAGATCGCGCAGCACCTGGTCCATCCCCTGCAGCGCCTGCACGCCGCGCGTGAGCAGTCCCGACGGCATATCCATCTGGCGCTGCGCCTGGACGTCGGCCATCATCCGGTTCAGTTGCTCCTGCGCCTGCTGGGTGCTCACGCGCCCGCGGCGCATCTGCCGCGCCTCCGCCTCGATGCGGCGCAGCAGGTTGCCCGCGTCGGGCAGCCGCCGGCGCTGCGCCTCGCCCTGGAGGCGCCGGGTCGCCAGCTCCAGCCGGCGCGCCTCCTGGCGCACGAAGGCATCGGTCTGGTGCGCGGGCGGTCCTGTGAGCACCGGGCCGAAGTGCCAGAACACCAGCCCCACCACCAGCAGGACCGGTACGATCACCAGCCCCCGCGGGCGGTGCACCGGCGCAGCGCGGCGCACGTCGATCTCGCGGATCTGTGTCGTGGCGTCCGCCACCAGCACGTCCGCGAACGGATGATCCTGGCGTCCCTCGAATTCCATCGCCGTGCTGAGCCGCTCCCGCAGCCCCAGCCGAAAGTCGGTGACGCGGGCGGCCTGCCGTAGATCAAGCCCGCGCCGGAACACCAGCACCAGCACCGCTGCGGTCCCCGCGGCCAGCGCCAGCAGCAGGAACTCGCCCACCGGCAGATCGAGATCGAAGAAGCGCGCCGCGGCCGCCAGCGCCGCCCAGGCGCCCAGCACTGGGATGCCGACGCGCACCCCGATCTGCATCGTGGCGTCCGCTCTCAGCCGGCGCGCAATGCGCGATAGGCGGTCGCGCATGACCTGTCGGTCACTCATCAGCGAGTCCTCCAGGGACTTCCACTATGGCTGTTATGGCTTCCCGCTCGCCTGACCCCGTTCCTCCACGCGCAGGACGCCCGCCATCAGCGCCACCGCCGTGCCCAGGTACGCCGCGCCTACCCACGCGGCCAGCCCCCTCAGGCGGCCCTGGAGGATGTCGCCCAGCACTTCCAGCGGGCTCATCCACGGATGGAGGGCGTCGACCCGGGCGAGCAGCGCCATCGTCACCAGGATGCCGGCGAAGACCACCCAGCGGTGCGATGCGTGGGGCAGGCGGCTCGCCAGGAACGCCAGCGCGGTGGCGAGGACAAACAGGACCAGAAGCCAGGCGTAGGCGGCGAGCAGCGTCAGGACGGGGACCGGCTGCGTGGCGCGCGTCACCAGCATCAGCGGTACGCCGAGCCCGAGCCCCACCACGGCGTGCGCGGCCGTCTCCACCAGCTTGCGTGCGGAACTGGGGGTGACGAGATCGGACGCCGTCCACATCAGGAAGGCCAGGTTTACCAGCAAGAGTGCGTAGACCGATCCGGTGGGCGGCGTGGAGTCGATGGCGGCGCGGGACGGCGGCAGCACGGCGAAAAGCGCGATCCCCAGCGCCAGCAGGTAGAGCAGGTAGCGATCCCACGGCGCGCCAGCGCCCGCCGCGCGCGCCCCGTGCGCTGTGACTCTCATCGGTCGGTCACCGGCAGGAAGGCGCGCAGCAACGCGTGGTGGATGACGCGCGGCCGGCCCTCCGTGGGGTGGAGCCCCAGCGGCGCCTCCTCCACCCAGCCCATCAGCAGCGGCTGGCTGCGCCAGGCCCACCACCCGCCCCTCAACAGCGCGAACGCCTGCCGCTGCAGCGCCTGGCGTTCCTGGAAGATGGGATCGTTGATGATGGTGGTACGGAAGAGGCGCCAGTTGAACTGCACCGCCGAGCCCCCCGTGTGCAGGCGCAGGGGGTGCTCCCGGTCCTCGCCCGACTCGATGTCGGCCAGGTAGTAGCGCTGTCCCTCCCACAAGATGAACGGTTCGCGGATCGCGCCCTCGGCGCTATTGTTGACGTGGATGCGGTAGCCCTGCGACCCGCGGATGACGCGGGCGTTGAAGCGGATGGGCGAGGCGTGGCGCAGCAGCAGCACCGCGGTGGCGCGCGGCGGCAACGACGCCTCCAGGTTGACGCCCGTGGGCTGCTCGATCACCCGCAGGCGGCCGCCCTCCGCGCTGAGGACGATGGGCTTGACCAGCACCTCCTGGTGGGAGGTGGCGAGCTTCAGCGTGCTGCCGTCCTGGGTGTACATCGCCACCAGCGTCTCGACCTGGGAGCGCCCTGCGCCCGCGGTAACCACGGAGAACTGGGAGACAATCGTGTTCCGGGAGCGCACCGTCGCCGCCCATTCCACAGCGCCCGCGGAGAGCATCACGATCACCACGGGGATGGCCGCGGCCGGCAGCCGGCCGGTCATCGCCAGCCTCCGCATCACCTCCACGGCGCCCAGCGTGCCCAACACGAAGAGGGCGACGTGGGTGTGCTGCGGGTACCGGATGGGATGGTCCTGCAGCATGGAGCTGGCCACGTTGTGGGGGACCTCGTCCTCCGCGCGGCTGGACGGCGCCTCCGCCAGGGCCTCATGCCACAGGGAGGTGCGGCCAGGCCAGTCCCGCAGCGGCGGTTGCAGGAAGTCGAACGCCCAGAAGGTGACGCGTCCCACGCCGCGGCGCGAGCGCACTATTAGAGGCAGGCCGCTGGAAGGCACCGCGGTGGCGGAGGCTTCCGGTTCTCCCTGGGCGATCACCGCGGTGCCCTCCGGCACCTCTTCCACTTGAAGATGGTCGGCCAGCGGCTTGAACCAGGACGCCTGCTGCGTGCCTGCCAGGCGCACCGGCAGCAGCCGATCCAGGAAGGTGCCCGCGAACCGATCGTAGTTGGGCCCCACCGACACCACCAGGTTGCCGCCGCCGAAGACCCACGACTCCAGCGCCTCCCGCTGGGAGCGCTCCAGCGCCCGCTCGGAGAGGTCGCGCACCACCAGGATGTCGATAGCCTCGTAGCCCAGGGAGACGGTGGGCAGTGCCGCTTCGTCCAGGTACAGGACGCGCGTGCGGAATCCGGGCAGCGTCACGGAGAGGAACTCCAGCCCGGCGCGGTCGCGGGAGAGCACGGCGATCAGGCGGTCCACCAGCAGGTCCCGCCGCGGCCGCACCTCGGTGCGGGTGATCTCCCGTCCGTCCTTGCCGCGCAGGGTGATGCGCACCGCCGCCGTGCTGGACCGCAGCGGCACGTAGAACGTGGAGGTGAAGGTGCCGCCGGGCGCGATTGCCGCCGGGCGCACCAGCTCGTAGTCCAGGCCGGCGAACCCCACGCTCCGTCCCGAGAAACGCGTCGGCCGTTCGGAGGTGGCGGCGCTGTTGCCTGCCGCCTGCACCGACACCACCACCTGGCCGTCGATGTGGTCGCCGCGGTTTTCGATGGTGACGTGGAGGACGTTGGACCGGTGGAGGCGTGTGTAGCCCCCGAGCCCCAGAGTCGCCGTGATCTGCACTCTGGGTGCCGCCTCCACGAGCGGCGAGGCCAGCACCAGGGCAGCGACTATCAGCCCCGCGAGTCTCCCCATGTGGGCCCTCGGAAAGAATGACTCGGCGCCGCGCCCCGGACGTGTGCGGCCCCGGTTCGCACACTGTGGCGGCGGCCCTCCCCCGGATAAGTTGATTAATTATAGCATATGCGATCTCCTCCTGCCGGGCGTGCGGCGCAGCAACGCGCGCGCTGCGCCGCACGTCACCATCTCAGGCAGCCCGCAGCGGCGTGGGTCGCGTCGCGGGCACTGCGCAGGCCTCGCGGGCGTGCAGAAGGTTTCTCAACACGATGGGCTCCTCTTTCAGCGCGGGTCCGTGTCTCTTACGCACGCGCGCGCCTGGCCCGGTGTGTACCAGCCTGATGGCCCACGGCTGGCGAGGGCGTCCCGCGTGGAGGACATGGCGCCGGGCCACCGAAGAACGGGGCAGACCATTCCCGCGTGCCGCGGAAGGCCCGGAGGCAAAGACACCATGACGGACGTGCACACCCATCCAGCGATCGGCGGATACGTGGCGGGGCGGCCGAAGTCGGCGGCCCTCTACGAGCGGGCCTGCCGGATCTTCCCCAGCGGGGTGACCCACGACGCCCGGTACGCCGAGCCGTTTCCCCTGTACGCCACCCGTGCCGCGGGGTCGCGGAAGTGGGACGTGGACGGGTACGAGTACGTGGACTACTGGATGGGCCACGGCGCGCTGCTGCTGGGCCACAACCCGCCGGCGGTGGTGGCGGCCGCCAGCGAGCAGCTCACCCGCGGCACCCACCTGGGCGCGGGTACGGAACTGGAGGTGCGGTGGGGCGAACTGGTGCAGCGCCTGGTGCCGTGCGCGGAGCGGGTGAAGTTCACCAGCTCGGGCACAGAAGCGACGGCGATGGCGATCCGGCTCAGCCGCGCCTTTACCGGACGCGACGCGGTCATCAAGTTTTGGGGGCATTTCCACGGCTGGCACGATTATGCCACGGTGGGGATGCGGCCGCCCTTTGACGTTCCGGTCTCCGCGGGCGTGCCCGCCGCGGTCTCCGCTTCGGTGCGAGCGTTGCCGCCATACGATCTGGACGCGGTGCGCGCGGCCCTGAGCCGGGAGGACGTGGCCTGCGTCATCTGCGAGCCGATGGGCGCCAGCACGGGCACGGTGCCGTTTCCGGAGGGGTTCCTCCAGGAAGTGCGCGACCTGACGCGCCGGCACGGCACGGCGCTGATCTTCGACGAGGTGATCACGGGGTTCCGGTACGCGCCGGGCGGCGCCCAGGAGTACCTGGGCATTACCCCGGACCTGTGCGCGCTGGGCAAGATCGTGGCGGGGGGACTGCCCGGCGCCGCGGTGGCGGGCCGGGCGGACATCATGGCCCATCTGGAGATGCGGGAGGATCCGCAGTGGAACCGGTACCGGCGCGTGCCTCACCCGGGCACCTTCAACGCCAACCCGCTCTCCGCCGCCGCGGGGGTGGCGATGCTGGAGTCCATCGCCGACGGAGCCGCCCAGCGCCGCGCCTCGGTCGTGGGGGAGCGGCTCCGCCGCGGCTTCAACGATGCCCTGGCCGCGGAGGACATCCCCGGGTGCTGCTACGGCGAGGGCACCATGTTCCACACGGTGATCGATCTGGAAAAGCGGCGCTTCCATCCCGGAGAGCCGGTGCGCTGCGACGGGGCCGAGCACGTGGAGGCGCTCCTCAAGAGCCACGGCAAGGATCCCGTGGCTTCGCAGCTGCGCCTGTGGATGGTGGAACGCGGCGTGGACCCCATGCGCCTGGGCGGGTTCCCCAGCGCGGCGCACACCGACGAGGACGTGCAGGAGACGGTGGGAGCGTTCCGGGAGGCGCTGCGGGTCTTCAAGAGGTCGCGTTGAGCGTCAAGGTTGGGTGGAGTGTCTTTCCGCCACTCCACCCTTCTCCAAGTGTCCGACCGGGGGAGGCCCTTGGCGCGTTCGACGTGCGTGCAAGGTGCCCCACCGTACCGCGCTCGCCGAACGCATGGTGCCTCCCCCACGAACCGGCACGTTCCACTC
>JACQTN010000335.1 GCA_016210785.1 Armatimonadota bacterium | reverse complement strand
TCGGAAGACGGGACGATGAACGAGCAGATGATGAAGAAGCACATCGACTTCATGTTCGACACGGGGCAGATCCCGTTCAAGCCGTCGGCGAAGGAAGGGCTGCTCTGGACCAACCGCTACATCGTGAAGTAGGGGCGGACACACCTCACCATTTGGCGCGGACCGAGGCCAGGCGCTCCGCGATCAGGAGCGCCTGGCCCATCGGCCCCGGATCGGCGATGCCCCGTCCCGCGATGTCGAACGCGGTGCCGTGGGACGGCGTGACCAGCACGAACGGGTAGCCCACCCCGACCGACACCCCGCGCTCGAACCCCAGCAGCTTGGTGGCGATCTGCGCCTGGTCGTGGTACATGGACACGACGGCGTCCAAGTCGCCCGCCCGCGCGCGCCGGAAGATGTGGTCTGCCGGGTGGGGGCCTGAGGCGTTGATGCCTTCAGCCGCGGCCGCCTCGATGGCGGGGCGGATGATCCGGGTCTCCTCGTCGCCCGCGAGTCCTCCCTCTCCGGCGTGGGGGTTCAGCGCCGCCACGCCGACGCGCGGTCCGGCAGCCCCACGCCGCGCATGGCCTCCCGCTCCCGGCGCACCCGCCGCGGCGGACGCCACCCCGTGCGCGAGCCGGATCGTCCGCAGCACGCGCTCTACCGTGAGCAGCCCGGTGACTTCGCGCAGCGGCACGTGGGACGTGACGCGCGCGACCCAAAGAAGGTCGCGCCCCGCGGGATGCGCCGCGGTGTCGGCGAGCGCGGTAGAACGGGACGCCTCGCAACACGTTGAACGTGCCGGGATGACGTTCATCTCGTCGTGTTCCGCCACGCCCGCCAGCGCGGCGCACAGGTCGTACTCGTCCCGCGCCGCGTAGCCCGCGCGCATGATGGCCTGCTTGTTCAGCGGCGCAAAGACCACGGCGTCCGCGTCGCCGGCCAGGGCCAGGCGCACCGCGTGCTCCAGCCACCGCGCCGCGGCCCGTCCCGCGGCGGGGCTCATCTCGCCGGTCCTCCAGTCCCGCTCCTCAGGAGGAAGATCGAGAAACGGCACGCCCTCGGAACCCGCTGCGCGCGGACGTTCCGCAGGGACCGGGGGCAGGCGGACGCCCGCGCCCCGCTGCGCCTCCTCCCACGTCTGGGCGTCTCCAATCACCAGGAGTTCCGCGGGCGCCCCGCGCGGCGACGCCACCAGCGCCCGCGCCAGCACCTCCGGTCCAATCCCCGTCGGATCGCCGATGACCACCGCAAGACGCGCCATGCCACACCTCCAGCGCACCACGGAAAATGGGCATTACGGGGAGTTTCCCATGGACACACATCGGGCACGGGCTTCCGCCGCGCCCGTCAACGCCGGGTGCGCACGCCGGCCACGCATCACGCCGGTTGGCTCAACGCGGCGTGCGGCGGCCCTGTTACCGGTACTCCAGGACCACGATCTGGGCCGCCGGGGGAAGCCGGCTCTTCGAGATCGTCAGCGTGTGGCTCCCCGGCCGGCGCACGTTCTCCTTTCCGACCAGGAATGCCTGCTCGTCGGCGAGGGGCAGCGCCGCCACCGGCGGCGTCTTGTAGTGCATGGGGAGGATAACCTTCGGGCGGATCTGCGCGGCCACCCGCGTGGCCTCGGGAGCACCGATGGTGAAGAATCCGCCCACCGGCATCAACAGGATGTCCACGGCACCCATGGCTCGCATCTGCCCTTCGGTGAGGGCAGGCTGGCCCAAGTCGCCCAGGTGGGCGATGCGAAGCTCAGTGGTCTGGATGACGAAGATGGCGTTCAGGCCCCGCTTCGCTCCCTGCTCCTCGTCGTGGAAGGAAGGCACTCCGTAGATGAGCGTGCCCCCGAGACGTTCGTAGATCCGGTTCCAGCCGGTGGCGCCAGCCGCCAGGCCGCGCAGCACGCGAGGGTTCCCCTTGATGAGACCCACGTTGTTGTGGTCGCGGTGCTCGTGGGTCACCAGGACGACGTCGGCCTCCACCTCTGGCATCGGGTAGCCGATCTGGCCATAGGGATCGATGGCGATGCGAACGCCATCGCCCGCGGTAATCACGAAGAACGCGTGGCCGTAGTTACGAATCGTGACCGCGCGCTCCTGGGCCATGCCCGCGGGCGCGAGCAGAAGGAAAGCGATCAGCAGCAGCCAGATCCTCCGCCCCATCGTCCTCACCCTCCTTTCGCGGCGACATCCAGCGCGCCGCGGCTTCAGAGCCATGCCAGGGAACGATGTGCGCCCCAACGAATTGTACCTCGGGTCCCGACCGCTCCGCGCGCCGGACCGTTCCGTGCGTGGCACCGCACGCTGCCGGGGAGAGGTGCAACGTGGGAGTCACCGAGCAGATCGCCCGCTTCACCGTCGAGACGAAAGACGTCCCTGAACAGGTTCGCTCGCTCGCCACCAACCACCTGGTAGACACCGTCGCCGTGATGCTCGCCGGGGCCACCGAGGAGAGCGGCGTCCTGGTGCGCGCCCACCTGCGAGACCTGGGCGGCCACCCGCAGGCCGCGGTGATCGGCGCTGACCTCCGCGCGCCGCTGCAGCAGGCCGCGTGGGCGAACGGGACGGCCGGCCACGCCATGGACTACGACGACACCCAGCTCGCCACAGACCCACAGAGCGTGTACGGCCTCCTCACCCATCCCTCGGTGCCGGTGCTGGCGGGCGCGCTGGCCGCCGCGGAGGGCACCGGCGCCTCAGGCGCCGCGCTGCTGGACGCCTACGTCGTAGGCGTGGAGGTCGCCTGCCGGATCGCCGACGCCATCAACCCGCGCCACTACCGGGACGGCTTCCACTCCACGGCGACCATGGGCGGCTTCGGAGCCGCGGCCGCCGCGTCGCGCCTGTACCGGTGCAACCTGGACCAGACGCTGCGCGCCTTCGGCCTGGCCGCCAGCATGGCCGCGGGCCTGCGCGAGAGCTTCGGCACCATGACCAAACCCTTCCACGCGGGCCGGGCCGCGGAGAACGGCCTGTTCGCCGTCCTGCTGGCCCGCCGCGGCTGGACCACGGCCAAGAACATCCTGGAAGCGAAGCGGGGTTTCTACGGCGCCGCGGCCGGTGGGTACGACGCCTCCAAGATCGAAGGCAGGCTCGGCAACCCCTACTTCTTCGTCGAGCCCGGCATCTCCATCAAGCCCTATCCCTCGGGATCGCTCTCGCATCCCGGCCAGGACGTCCTGCTCGACCTGATCAAACAGCACGACGTGCAGCCCGACCACGTGGAGCGCATCGACGTGGGGGTCAACTCCTACGTGCCCACCGCGCTCATCCACATGCGACCCACCACGGCGCTGGAAGGCAAGTTCAGCCTCCCCTTCATGATGGCGATCGGCGTCCTGGAGCGGAAGGCGGGCATCGCCCAGTTCGTGGACGAGAAGGTGCGGGACCCCCGCACCCGCGCGCTGATGGAGAAGGTGCACGTCTACGTGGATCCCGAAATCGAGAAGCTGGGCTACAACCAGATGCGGCTGAGGATCGGCATCACGCTCCGGGACGGCCGGCGCCTGGAGGGCTACGCGGAGGCGGCGAAGGGCCATCCCAGGAAGCCCATGTCCCGCGACGACCTGCGGGAGAAGTTCATGGACTGCGCCGCCCTGGTGATGCCCTCCGAGCGGGCGGAGGCGGCGCTGGCGCGTCTGTGGGCGATCCACGAGGCGAGGCGGGTGGCGGACCTGATGCCGATGCTGATTGGCAGCGCAGAATGAGCTCTCCGTTCGGCCTGAGCGCGTCGAAGGCCGCGAGTCCCCGCGCTTCGACGGGCTCAGCGCGAACGGAACGGGCTAGTAGCGCCGCGGGGGGAAGAGCGCGAGCAGGTCCTGCAGGCTCTTGATGCGCACGCTCCCGGCGCGGGGATGGACGTCGAACCGGTCCAGCAGGATGCCGTGCAGCCCCGCTGCCACCGCGGCGTCCACATCGCGGGCGGGGTCGTCGCCAATGCTGGCCGCCGTGGACGGAGGCACTCCGAAGCGATCCATGGCCGCGTGGAAGAGCCGCGGGTCGGGCTTCCAGACTCCCTCCACCGACGAAACCACCACCGCCTCGAAGTAGTCGTCCAGGCTGAGTTGCTCCAGCAGCACGGGCAGCGATGGCTCCCAGTTGGAGACGACCCCCAGCCGGTATCCGCGCCGGCGCAGGCCCGTGAGTGCGGGACGGACGTCCCGGTAGACCTTGTGCAGCCTCCAGTTGTCGACGAACCACCGGGAGAGTTCCGGCCCCAGATCGGGGCGGTCGGGCGCGACGTCCGCCATCAGCGCGCGCGCGATCTCCTCCCACATCATCCGCTCATCTTCCACCGTGCGACAGCCGCCGCGCAGCCGCTGGTAGCGCGGTGCCACCGCCTCCAGCGCCTGGGCCGTCCCGTCGCGCGGCACGACGATCCCCCGTTCCATCAGGAAGTCCTGCAGGAAGACCCGCAGCGGCCTGCGGTAGGCGATGAGGGTGTCGCCCGCGTCGAACAGGAGGACCTGGACGGCCGCGAACCTGTCGCCGCTCATGGACCGGGGGGCGCGCGGACCGCGCCGCGGGAACCTCTCCCGGAGGATCCGGAGCCGTTGGAGATCACCGACAGCGCCGGGAACGAGGCGCACTGGCGGCGCAGCGGGCACGCCGGACACGCCGGCCGGCGCGCCGTGCACACCGTGGCGCCGAAGTCCATCAGGGCCGGGTTGTAGTCGTAGGCGCCGCCCCTGGGCAGCAACTCCGCGGCCATGGTCCAAAACGTGCTCTCCGTGGCGCTCCGCCGCACGCCGAGGAAGACGCGCCGGAGCACGCGGCGCACGTTGGTGTCCACCACGGGCGCGTCCTTGCGGTAGGCGAAGCTCAAGATGGCGCCGGCCGTGTAGCGACCAATGCCCTTCATGCGCAGCAGCACGGCCGGGTCGTCGGGAATCCGGCCGCCGTGGCGCCGGATGGCCTGGCGGGCGATGGCGTGCAGGCGGTAGGGGCGTACGTTGTAGCCCAGCGGGTACCACGCCTCCCGCACCTCATCCACGCGGGCGCGCGCCAGATCCTCCAGCGACGGATACCGGGTGAGAAACTCACGATACTTGGGGATCACCCGGTCCACCTGCGTCTGCTGCAGCATGATCTCCGAAACCAGGATGTGATACGGGTCGCTGGTGCGCCGCCAGGGCAGGTCGCGCCGGCAGCGGCGGTACCAAACCAGCAGACGCCGCCGGAAGGCCCGGCGACGCCCCGGATCGACGCGGGGCACCGTCACCCTCACGGCCTGGCGCGGCCTCTGCTTCCCTCTACAAGGAGTGCGCTGATCTGTCACCGGCACGTGCCACGCTCCCGCAACATGCTTCACTCGGCACGTTCACCATCGCCGCAAGGCGCCGCTCTCTACCGCGCTCACCGGACTAACGGCGCCGCGCTCACCGGCACGTTCCACACTGCTGCGAGGTGCCTCCTTCTACCGCGCTCACCGACTCCGCGTCGCCCACAGCGCCGGCTCAGCTTCTCAGGCGTCTGCTTCTCCCTACAAGGAGCACGCTGGTTTGGCACCACCGACTCAGCTTCTCAGCCTCCCCCCAGCAGCCGCTCCAGGTGCGCGCGGTCGAACCCGATGACGACCTGGCCGCCGACGTGGATGATCGGCCGGCGGATGAGCGTGGGTTCTCTCACCATCAACCTGAGCAGCTCGTCGTTGGACGGAAGGCGTCGGTCCAGCCCCAGTTCCTTGACCCTGGGGGAACGCGTCGAGAGGGCGTCACGGGGGGAGACCGGCCCCAGGATCTCCTTCAACTCCTCCACGGTCAGCGGCTCCTTGAAGTAGTCGCGGACGGTGAGGTCAACCCTGTGCTGCGAGAGAAACTCTCTCGCCTTCCGGCAGGTCGTTCAGGTGGAGCGGAGGTAGATGCGCGCCCGCGCCATGGAAGGCCTCACCTCCCGCGTCGCCCAGCAAGACCGTCGCGTGCTGTTCTCCGTCGGGTGACGGCGCACCTGCTGGCCCCAGTTGCGTGGCTTCAAGGTGTTTCGCTGCTGGTACATTTCCGACACAGCTTCGGAGCGGACGCGCGTCCATCTCCACGATTGACGCCAGAACGCACGGCGCCTACAATATGAAGTATCCTGAGGCGAAAGGAGGGTACGGAATGGCCAAGGTCTATGCACAGGTAAGTGCCGTCGTCTTCCTCATTGTCGGCGTCGTTGGCTTTCTCACCCCCAGCCTGGGCCCACTTAAGTTCAGCGCCCTCCACAACATCGTCCACCTCGTCATCGGCGCGTGGGGCGTGCATGCCGGATTCATGGGAGGGCAGCCCAAGCAGTTTGCCCAGGTGATCGGCGTGGTCTACACGCTGGTCGGCCTCCTCGGCCTCGTGGCACCCTCGATGCTGGGCGGCATCGGCGGGGTGTACGTCCTCATCCACCTGGTCTTCGGCGTGTGGGGCCTGTACGCCGGTTTCTTCGTCAAGGAAGGTTCCTAAGCGTTCCGTCCAGTATCGCAGCACTCGTCGCATGAAGAGGTCCCGGAATCCCGGGACCTCTTTTGCTCAGGACGGGCGGCTGGCCAGGGGGCGTGAGAGGTAGCGCCGGACGATCATCACCAGCACCAGGAGGACGAGCACGGGGCCGACGAGAACGGGGATGGGCGAGACCGGCGCCCGGCGCGGCACCACAGCCGTCTGGACGGTTCGCCCCTCCTCCCCGGCGTGCGTCCAGGCTGCGACGACCAGGGGCCCGGCGGCCAGCGCGGGATAATCGTTCACGCCGGAGGCAGAAAGCCGCTCCGGCGCCCGCCAGGACCTGCGTCCCATCCCCAGCAACCGCAGGATGGTCCCGGACAGGCGGGGTCGGCGGCGCAGGTAGAGGTGCCCATCGTCCTGCGCCCACGCCACGTACACCGTGCCCTCCCGGTCCACCGTCACCACGGGCCGGTGCGCGCCGCTCCCCGGCGGCGACAGCGCCACGGGCGCGTCCCAGCCGTCTCCGGCGACGCGCTGGTAGTAGATGCGGGCGGGCGCCTCCCGGCTCTCCCACGCCAGATGGATGTTGCCGCGCCCGTCGGCGACGGCCGCCGGGGCGATGGCGTCGCCGCCGCCGCCGGTCACCGCCTGGGGCACCTCCCAGACGCCGCCGCGCAGGCGCGCTCTTCTGACCCGATAGACGCGGCCGTCCGACTGGTACCAGAAGGCGTGGAGGGTCCCGCGGGCGTCGGCGACCAGCGCGGGGTTGAGCGCGTCCTGCGAACCCGGCGAGATCAGGCGCGGCGGGCTCCACCGCTGCCCGTCGAACGCCGTGTGGAAGATCTCGTAGATGGAGTCATGCCGCGAGTACCCCTCTGGCCGCCCGCCCCGGATGCCGTACCAGACCACGTCCACCTCCCGCGCGGCGACCATGGCCGGCACGCCCGCGTACGCCTCCGCCGGCGAGAGCCGCAGCGGCGGCGTCCACGCCCCGCCCACCAGCCGGCTGTAAAGCACTGATCCGGGCCGCGTCCCCGCGGTCCACGCCAGGTGAAGACCATCCTGGGGATCGACGGCCAGCGTGGGGAGCCGGGACGGCAGGCCGGCGACAAGTGGAAGCCGCAGCCAGGTGCGCCCGTCCGGGGAGGTGGCCACGCCGACGCGCTCCGCGTCGCCGTCCATGGCGGCGTACGCCAGGTAGACGGTCGTGCCTGCGAACACAAGTTTCCTCTGGCTGTTGGCGGCGGTGGCCTCGGGCGAGACACCGGAGACCACGTCCACGGGGGCGGCCGAGGCGGGAGCGTGCCGCAGGCCCACCAGCAGGATCGCCAGCGAGATCAGTGAAAGCACGCAGCGCCGGTGTGGCATCATCACGGAGAGCATTTGCGCATCGAACCCCGCTAGACCTTCTCTGTTCTGGACATTTGGGGCGACTTCTGGTATGAGATAGAGACGCGGCACGCTCCATCAACCGGCGCACCCTGGAGG
>JACQTN010000334.1 GCA_016210785.1 Armatimonadota bacterium | reverse complement strand
GCGCCCAGGCCGATCGCCTTGCGGGCATCCTCCGCCGTGACGATGGACTCGTCCAGGCAGACGGGCGTGCGGAGGCGCCGCTGGAGCTGGGCGTGGTCGATGATGTCGTCCTCGGCGAGGGGTTGCTCGATCAGCAGAAGGTCGTAGTCGTCCATCGCCACGAACACGGGCGCGTCTTCCAGGGCGTAGGCGGAGTTCGCGTCCACCTGAAGGAGAATATCGCCGAACTGCCGGCGCACCGCGCGCACCACGTCCACGTCCCAGCCCGGCTTGATCTTGATCTTGATGCGCCGGAAGCCCTGGCCCAGGAAGGTCTCGATGCGCCCCAGCAGCGCGGGCATCGTGGGCTCGATGCCCAGGCTCACGCCGACGGCGACGCTCTCGCGCGTGCCGCCCAGCGCCTTCGTCAGCGGGACACGGTGGGCCTGGCTGTACAGGTCCCACAGCGCGGCCTCCAGGCCCGCCTTGGCCATGTGGTGTCGGCGGAGGTTCGCGACGAGGGGCGGGAACTCGCTGGGATGGTCAAACGTCCGGCCCAGCACCCGCGGGATGATGAACTCCTCCAGCACGTGCCAGGCGGTACCCAGGGTCTCTTCGTTGTACAGCGGGGCTCGCATCACCGGCGCCTCGCCCCATCCCTCCAGGCCGTCCGTGCGGACGCGCACCAGCAGGCAGACCTTGGTGTCCTCGCGGCCGAAGGAGGTTTCGAAGGGGAAGAGGTAGGGCATCTCCACCTGGCGCAGTTCGACGGCGTCGATCCGCATCGCTGGCTCCCTTCAGTTGGTCATCGTGCTGCGCGCCCGTGCTCGCGGGCGCCGTGATCCCGGCGAGCGCGGTAGAACGTGGCACCTTGCACGAACGTGGAACGAGCCTTGTCCTTCGCTCCCGGACGCGCATCTTAGATCCAAGCCGCTCCGCTGACGGGATGATGCGCTTTACGTCCGCTCAGGGCAACCTCCGCTCGCGGGCGCGCCCGATCGACACTCGCCCGAATGGCTCCCCCGCCTCGCGGCGCGCGCCCGGTTATCACCTGCTCGAATCGCGCCCGGCCGCGCGGATTCTCGCGCCGCCTCGCCCTGCGCCGGGTGGAGATGCCGGGATAGAAAAGGATCACAACCAACTGCCCGGGTGATCCTCCTTCACCATCACGTACCAGGCGCGCAGGACGGTGCCGTCGCGGCGCAGGACCACGTCCACGCCCGCGTATCCCTGCTTGAGGCAGTGGAGGAACGCCGCCCGCGTGGCCTGCCGCCAGGCGCGGACCAACGCCGGGTCCCTGGCGCGCATGCCCCGCAGGTCGGTGGGCACTTCCACGAGAAGGGCCGGCGCTTCCAGGTCGAGCCGGGGGGTGCCCGGATGCAGGTCTCCCCCGCGCGGCTCGCCCTCCAGCGCCGCCGGCGCCTCGGCCCAGGTGCGCGGCGGTGCCTGGGCCGCCATCAGCGCTTCCACGCGCGGGTCCAGCAGGTTCCAGTCCACCTCAAAGCGGTCCGTCTCCAGGCCGCGGTTCAGCGCGTCGGTCATCTCGCCGTAGTAGTTCACGTGATAGCGGCGCACCGCCGCGCCCAGCTTGTGGAGGTTGAAGTAGGCGTTCATGCTGACCATCGGGTCGTAGGTCCACACCATCCAGTCGTACCCCAGCTCCAGCGCGACGCGGCGCTGCTCCCGCTTCAGGCGGAACCCGATGTCGCCGTTGCGGTACTCGGCGATCACGCCGGCCATGTGGGAGTAGAACAACGGCCGGCCGCGGCGGACGCCGGCAAACCCGTAGCAAAACCCGATCAGCGTACCGTCGGGAGCGCGCGCGCCGATGACGGCACCGCCCGCCCCGGCTGCCGCCATCAACTGGTGCAGCGGGACCACCTCGCGGTAGTCGTGGGACTCCCAGATCTGCCGCTGGAGTTCCTCCACCTGCCGCAGGCGCTCCGCGTCCTTGAGCAGAACGAGGCTGATCTCGTCCACGCCCGTCACCAGCGCCAGTCTTCGCGGCCCCGGCGCGGCAGTCCTGTCGCTGCACCCGCCAAGGCTCGCCGCAGGCCCGCGCGGCCGGAACGGCCCGCCTGATCGACGTCGCGCGGAGGAGTTGCTCTCCCTCCTGTGTAAGTTCATGCTCCTGCCCGGTGTCCTCCGGGTGAAGCTGAGGGATGGACGTGCTCAACGCGCACATCGAGCGGGAGATGCCGCGCTACATCGAGATGGTCACAGTCCTGTGCCGCCATCCCAGCGTCGCTGCCCAGGGACGGAGTATCGAGGAGGCGGCCGCGGCCACCGCGTGGCCGACTTCCAGGAGACGGTGGGCATGATCGCCAGGGTGCTGGAGGCGTTTGGATGGAACAGGTGAGCTTTCCCAGCGCGGGAGCCGTGGTTCCCGCCCTGCTGTGGCGGCCGGGCAGCGATGCGCCCGCGCCGGGGCTGGTGATCGTGCACGGCGACGATGGCCTGGACGATCTGGCCCGCAAGGCGGCGGCAGCGATCGCGGCGGAGGGCTTCGCCGTGGTGGCGCCGGATCTCCAGGCGCGGGTGGCCCATCTCACCGACCCGCAGGAGCGGCGGCGCTCCCTGGCCGACCTGCTGGCGATCGATGACCTGACCGCCGCGCAGCGCTTCCTGCAGGCGCAGCCCGGCGTCATCGCCCAGCGGGTTGGCGCGCTGGGATTCTCCCTGGGCGGCCGCCACGCGTATCTGCTGGCGGCCCACCGCGCCGACCTTGGCCTCTGCGTGGCGCTGTCGGGCCGGCCGGAGCACGCCGACACCCTCGGCCGCCAGTACCTGTCGCCGGTGGACCTGGCGCCCCGCATCTCCTGCCCGGTGCTGGGACTGTACGGCGGCGCGGATGCGGAGATCCCCCTGGCGGAGGTGGAGCGCTTCCGCGACACGCTGAGCCGGGCGCGGGTGCCATTCGAGATTAAGATCTATCCGGGGGTTGGGCACCGTTTCTACGACCCGCGCGTGCCGGAGGAGTTCGACGCCGCCGCGGCACAGGACGCGTGGGAGCGCGTCACGCGGTTCTGCTTCATGTTCCTCATGGGCCGGCGGCCGTGACGGGTGTGCACGCCGCAGCCAGATCTCGCGTGAAGGCTCGCGCCGGGCCCGCGGACACCGGGCTGCGCCTCTCGCGGATCGTGGAGGACGCGGCGGCATGACGGTGATGGAGGCGGCGGTGGACATGCTGCAACACACGTGGGACCGCGGCAAGTGGAAGGACGGCGACCGCTTCTGGGTCCAGGTGCGCGCGTACCGGGAGCACGAGGTGGTGCTGCGTTTCTTCAACATGGAGACGGGCGAGACTTACGACCGCGTCTATCCCCTCACCGTCGCGCGGCCGGAGTAGGGCACGGTGGCCGCGATGGCGCGGGGGCGGTTTCCCAGAGCATGGCCGCTGGCGGCCGCGGCGGTGCTGGCCGCGGCCGTCCTGATCGCCGCGGAGTCTTACCTGGCGGAGGAGCCCGGCCCTGAGCGGTCCAGCCTGACGCCCACCCGACGGGCGGATCTGGTGGAGCAGGTGCTGCTGGGGCACCGGATGTGGGTACCGCGCGGGCACCGGCTGGAGGTCTTCGCCGATGGCCTCACCCGGCCGCGCCTGATGGCTGTTGCGCCGGACGGCACGCTCCACGTCACAGAGCCGCATCCGGGGCGCGTCCTGGCCCTCCCGGACAGGGATGGGGATGGCCGCGCCGACGCCAGGGTCGTGGTGCGGGCCGGCCTGGAGTTTCCCCACGGCCTCGCCTTCC
This sequence comes from Armatimonadota bacterium, assembly GCA_016210785.1. Classification (GTDB taxonomy): domain Bacteria; phylum Sysuimicrobiota; class Sysuimicrobiia; order Sysuimicrobiales; family JACQTN01; genus JACQTN01. Next base: position 792 of record JACQTN010000334.1, on the reverse strand, counting down.
ACGACGGCGCGCTGTACATCGCGGAGGGCACCCGCGTGACCCGCTTCCGCGACGGCGCCGCGCAGATCCTGGTCTCGGGCATCCCCACCGGCGGCCACGTCACCCGCACCATCGCCATCCGGGACGGGAAGCTCTACCTGTCGGCGGGCTCTTCCTGCAACGTGTGCGAGGAGCGGGACCGCCGGCGCGCGGCCGTGGTCCGCTACAACCTGGATGGCAGCGGGGAGGAGATCCTGGCAGAGGGCCTGCGCAATACCGTCGGCATCGTCTTCGGGCCGGACGGGAAGCTGTGGGGAACCGACAACGGCCGCGACATGCTGGGGGATGACGAGCCGCCGGAGGAGGTCAACATCATCGAGCGGGGCCGGCACTACGGCTGGCCGTACTGCTACGGAGACCGGATCGGGGACCGAGACTTCTCGCACAGGAACCGCGCGTTCTGCGCTGCCACCCAGCCTCCGGCGGTGGCCATCCAGGCCCACTCCGCGCCGCTCGGCCTGCGCTGGGGCCCGGACGGCGCGCTGTACGTGGCGCTGCACGGATCATGGAACCGCAGCATCCCCACCGGGTACAAGGTGATCCGCATCGTGCGGCGGGACGCGGGGTACGAGGTGCTGGACCACGTCACCGGCTGGCTGGAGGGGGAGGGGCGCGCCGACGCCAAGGCGTGGGGCCGGCCGGTGGACGTGATCTTCGATCGCGCCGGCACCCTGTACATCTCCGACGACTTCGCGGGGATCATCTACCGGCTGTTGCGGGCACGCTAGCCTGTAAGGTTGGATGAAGTTGGCT
>JACQTN010000346.1 GCA_016210785.1 Armatimonadota bacterium | reverse complement strand
CCCCCACACCTGCTCCGCCGCGGCGCGCACCGCCGCATCGGCCACGGCACCGAACCCTGGCAGCCGGTCGGGCAGCACGCCGGCCAGCGCCGCGCCGGTGTCATTGCCCTTGCCGCGCATGATCTCCACGCGCGTCCCCAGCTTCGCCGCCAGATCCTCCAGCGCCGCCAGCGCCCCGGGGCCGCCCGGACCTTCCAGGGTCAACCGTCCCGCCATGATGACGGGACGCTTCGCCGCGCGCACGGTGCGCGCGACCGCCGCGGGGTGATTCGCTTCGCTCCCGGGTTCCGGCGCACCGTCCATTCGCGCGAGAATCTCACGCACGGCTGCGGCTTCGCCCCCGGCCGCAGTGAGAATCTGGTGACGGGCGTACGGCGCGATCTCCGGACGCCTGGGACCCACGATAACCAGTGCCGCCCCAGAGTCCAGCGCCTTCTTCACCCGCAGCCAGATGATGGGGAACTCTTCCGTCAGGTCCAGGCCGGCCAGCAGGATGACATCGGCCTTTTCCACATCCTCGACGGCGGAGGCCATACCCCACCGCGCGCACAGTCCGGCGCCGGCCGGGTGGACGTCCACCCGGTGGTCCAGGTTGCTGGTGCGCAGGATGGCGCGGAAGACCTTCTGAAAAAGGTAGTTCTCCTCGTTGGTGGTGCGCGCGCCGCCGATGCCGCCGATGCGCGCGGGGTCTTTCGCGCGCACGGCGACCAGCTTCTGGGCCACCACCCGCAGCGCGTCCTCCCACGGCGCCGGGACCAGCTCACCGTTCTTGCGGACCAGCGGCGTGGTGAGGCGCCCGGCATCGTTGAGGTAATCGTAGCCGAACCAGCCCAGGTCGCACAGCCAGATGTCGTTGACGGCGGGGTTTTCGCGGGCCCGCGTGCGCACCACCTCGTTGCCGCGCACATCGATCTGCATGGCGCAGCCGCACGCGCAGTGGGTGCAGACGCTGGACACGGTCCGGGTATCCCACGGGCGGGACCGGAACCGGTAGGTGGTGCTGGTCAGCGCGCCCACCGGGCAGATCTGGATGGTGTTCCCGATGAACTTGCTGTGGGCCGGCCGGGCGAAGGCGGTGTTGATCTGGCTGGCGAACCCGCGGTCGAACCCCTCCAGAGCGTGGTCGCCGGCAATGATGTCGCCGAAGCGCACGCACCGCCAGCACAGGATGCACCGCTCCCGGTCCAGGGTCAGCACCGGGCCCAGGGGGATGGGCTTGGGGAAGTCGCGCTTCTCCTGCACGAACCGGCTCTGGCCCGGGCCGAACTGGAAGGTGAAATCCTGGAGGGGACACTCGCCGCCCTTGTCGCAGATGGGACAGTCCAGGGGGTGGTTCGCCAGCAGGAACTCCAGGATGGCTTCCTGCCCGGCCTTGGCCTCCGGCGAGGAGACGTGGACCACCATGCCGTCCTGGGCCGGCAGCGTGCACGACGTCTGCAGGCGGGGCATCTTCTCCACCTGCACCAGGCACACGCGGCAGGCGCCGATGGGCGGCATGCGGTCGTGGTAGCAGAAGACCGGGACCTCGATGCCCGCGTGGCGCGCGGCGTGGTAGACGGTGGTGCCCGCGGGCACGGTGACCTGCTTCCCGTCGATGGTCAGCGTGATGAGAGTAGTGCTTCTCCGCTCGTCGGCCATGATGCTACGCCGGCACCGCCACGTTGCACCGCCCGGTGCGGATGTGCGCCTCGTACTCCTCCCGGAAGTACCTCAACGAGTTACCGAGCGACGGCGGCACGCTCTCGCCCAGGGGGCACAGGCACGTACCCGTCATCCCCTTTGCGATCCCCGCCATCAGGTCCAGGTCCTCCGTGCGGCCGTGCCCGTGCAGCACCCGCTCCAGGACCTGCGACATCCAGACCGTGCCTTCCCGGCAGGGCGTGCACTTGCCGCAGGACTCGTCCCGGTAGAACTCCACGGCGCGGGCGATCACCTTCACCATGCAGGTGGTGTCGTCCATCACGATGACCGCCGCCGAGCCCAGCATGGAGCCGGCCTTGCGCAGGGAGTCGTAGTCCATGGGGGTGTCCAGGTGTTCCTCCACCAGGATCGCCGAGGACGACCCGCCCGGGAAGCAGGCCTTGAAGCGCCGGGCGGGGTGCATGCCGCCGGCGTGCTCGAAGATCATCTCCCGCAGCGGCGTGCCCAGCGGCAGCTCGTAGACGCCGGGCCGCGCCACGTGGCCGCTCACCGAGAAGAGCGCCGGCATGCCGTGCGCCTTGTAGCCGTCGGCGCCCAGACGCAGGATGTGCCCCACGTGGCAGAGGGTCTCCACGTTGTTGAGCAGCGTGGGCTGCCCGTACAGGCCTTTCTGCGCGGGATAGGGCGGCCGCAGCCGCGGCATGGCCCGCTTGCCCTCCAGCGACTCCAGTAGCCCCGACTCCTCGCCCGCGATGTAGGCGCCGGCGCCCGCATGCACCACGATCTCCAGGTCGAAGTCGGTGCCCAGGATGTGGCGGCCCAGATAGCCGTACGCCGCCGCCTCGTCCATCGCCCGCATCAGGACTTCCCGGGCGCGGAAAAACTCGCCGCGGGTGTACACGAACGCCTTGTGCGCGCCGATGGCGTAGGCGGCGATGAGAATCCCTTCGATGAGCTGGTGCGGGTCGTGCTCCAGCAGCAGCCGGTCCTTGAAGGTACCGGGCTCGCTCTCGTCGGCGTTGACCACCACGTACTTCACCGGCGCGTCGCGCGGCACCGCCTTCCACTTGAAGCCGGCGGGGAAGCCGGCGCCGCCCTTGCCGCGCAGGCCGGATTGATCCACCTCCGCGATCACCTGGTCGGGAGTCAGGTCGCACAGGGCGCGCCGCGCTCCCTGGTAGCCTCCCCGGAGCACGAAGGTCTGCAGATTCACCTGCGCGGGTTCGTGGATGTAGCGCGTCAGCAGCTTCTCGGACATGTCAGTCGCCGACGGCCTGGCCGTCCCCGCGCGCGCGATCCAGGACGGTATCCACCGCCTGCGTCGTGAGGCGGCCGTGGAGCTCCTCGTTGACCAGCATGGCCGGCGCCCGGTCGCAGGCAGCCAAACACTCCTCGACGCGCAGGGTAAAGGCCCCGTCTGGGGTCGTCTCGCCGGGCCCCACCCCCAGCCGGCGCCGCAGGTGGGCCAGCACCTCATCGCTGCCGCACAGCAGGCAGGAGATGTTGGTGCACAGCCGCACCACGTGCCGGCCCACGGGCCGGAGGCTGAACATGGTGTAGAAGGAGGCCACCGAGGCCACCTCGTTGAGCGGCAAGCCTGTCACCTCCGCCACGTCCTCCATCGCCTCCACGCTCAGGTATCCTACCTGCCGCTGGGCGACGTGGAGGGCGGGCAGGAGCGCGGACCGGCTCTCCGGGTAACGGGCCATGGCCGCCCGGATCTGGTCCACCGATTGGGGGGAGAGCACTCGCGTCCGGATCATGGGCAGAGACGGTTCATTGTACCCCATTTATGGCACGCGCAGCTTCTCAGCGCGTGCCACTCTCGCCCAAGGAGTGTCATCCTACCGCGCTAACCGGCGCAGCTTCTCAGCACGTGCCACTCTCGCGCAAGGAGTGTCATCCTACCGCGCTAACCGGCGCAGCTTCTCAGCGATCCACGTCTCCCAGCACGATGTCGATGCTGGCCACGGTGGCGACGATGTCGGACAGCAGCCCCCCGATCAGCATCCTGGGGACGGCCGCCAGGTTATAGAAGGAAGGCGCACGCACGTGCACCCGCACGGGCCGGTTGCTGCCATCGCTGACGATGTAATATCCCTTCTCGCCCCGCGCCGACTCCACGGCGGCGTAGACCTCGCCCCGCGGTGGCCGGATGCCCTCGCTGACCAGCTTGAACTGATGGATGACCGCCTCCATGCTGCGCACCAGCTCCTGGCGCGGCGGCAGGGCCACCTTCCGGTTGCCGGTGATGATGGGCCCGTCCGGCAGCCGGTCGAGCGCCTGCAAGATGATGCGGCGGCTCTCCTTCATCTCGTCCATGCGCACGCGGTAGCGGGCGAACGAGTCGCCGGTCTTGCCCACGGGGATATCGAACTGGTACTGGTCGTAGCCCCCGTAGGGGGAGGCCTTGCGCACGTCGTAGGCGATCCCCGATCCGCGCAGCACCGGCCCCGTGCACCCGAACGCCAGCGCATCGGCCGCGGACAGCACGCCCACGCCCTCGTACCGCTGCCGCCAGATCAGGTTGTCGGTGAGCAGCGCCTCGTAGGTGTCCCGGTGGCGGGCCAGCATGTCCACCAGCACCCGGCACTGCGGGATGAAATCCTCGGGCAGATCCCACTGCAGGCCGCCGATGCGGAAGTAGCCCGGCATCATGCGCTGGCCGCTCACCGCCTCGAACAGACTGAGGATCTCCTCCCGGTCGCTGAAGCAGTACATGTAGACGCTGCTGACGTTGAGCTCGAGCGCGCTGGTGGCAAGATAGACCAGGTG
>JACQTN010000345.1 GCA_016210785.1 Armatimonadota bacterium | reverse complement strand
GTTCTGCACGTCGGTGACCACGATCTTGGTGACCTTGGCGTCGAGGTGGGCGAGGACTGACTTCATCAGATCATGCGTCATGGGGCGCGGGGTCTTCACCCCCTGGAGATGGATCGCGATGGCCGTAGCCTCGGCCTGGCCGATCCAGATGGGCAGCGCGATGGTCTCGGCCTGATCGACCAGCAGCACCACGGGGTTCATGTGCTGGTCGAGCGCGACTCCTTTCACCTTCACGTGCAGCACGGGCACCCCTCCCCTCTCTAGACCCCTCCCTGCACGTGCCCACAACTTGTTCCAATTATACCAGATCGTCGTTTGCCTTTGGAGAGGAATCTGGCTAAGATGGACGGGGACTTCACCCGGAGAAGGGTGCGCGGCACCGGCGCGCGAGCGTCGACCGCGAAGACGCGACGCGCAGTCCCGGGGTGACTCCAGACGTGCGCGGGAGCGACGGCCGGTGAGTGGGGGACGCCTGGTGGCCGCCATCGGGGCGGCGCGCGCGGCCGCGTTCCTCAGCCGCGCGATGCGGATGGGCGGTGGGACCACCATGCCGGGACGCGTGGCCCGCGCCATCGAGCCGCGCGTGGTTCCCACGCTGGCCGGGCGGCTGCGCCACGGGACCATGGTGGTGACCGGCACCAATGGGAAGACCACGACCTCTCGCCTGGTGGCCCACATCCTGGAGCACGCCGGCCTGGTGCCGATCCACAACCGCGCCGGCGCCAACCTGGCCGCGGGCATCGCCGCGGCCCTGGTGGAACACGCCACGCTGGGCGGCGTCCCGCGGGGTGACGTGGGCGTGTTTGAGGTGGACGAGGCGACGCTGCCCCGGGTGGTGGACGGCCTGCGCCCGCGCGCGGTCATCCTCACCAACCTGTTCCGCGACCAGCTCGACCGCTACGGCGAGATTGATCTGGTGGCGGCGGGGTGGAGGCAGACGGTGAGCGTGCTGCCCGCGAGCGCCACGGTCATCCTCAACGCGGATGACCCGCTGGTGGCCGACGTCGCCGGCGCGGTGCGGGCGGGCGGGGCGGAGGTGCTGGCGTTTGGCGTGGAGGACCCGGCGTGCGGGCTCGGCGCCGGCGAGGGCGGAGCGCCGCCGGAGCACACGGCCGAGGCGCGCTACTGCTACCGGTGCGGCCGGCCGTATCTCTATACCACCGTGTATTACGGGCACATGGGGCACTACCGGTGCAGCGGGTGCGACGCCGCCCGGCCGGCGCCCCAGGTGGTGGCGCGAGAGGTGCGGCTGCGCGGCATCGAGGGAACGCGCTTCCTGCTGGAGGGTCCGGGGGCGGCGTTTGCGGTGCGCACGGTGCTGCCCGGCCTGTACAACGTCTACAATATTCTGGCCGCGTGCGCGTGCTGCCTGGCCATGGGCGTGGCGCCGGAGACGGTGGAGCGCGCGGTGGAGAACTTCACCCCGGCGTTCGGCCGGGCCGAGCAGATGCGCATCGACGGCAGGGAAGCCGTGATGCTGCTGGCGAAGAATCCGGCCGGCTTCAACGAGGTGTTGCGGACGGTGCTGCGCAGCGGCGAGGCGCCGGTGGTGCTGATCGCCATCAACGACCTCACCGCCGACGGCCGCGATATCTCGTGGCTGTGGGACGTGGACTTCGAGATGCTGGCCGGGCGGGCGCAGGCGGTGGTGGACACGGGGATCCGGGGGGAGGACATGGCCCTTCGCCTGAAGTATGCCGGGGTGGCGGAGGAGCGGGTGCTGCTGGAGAAGGACTGGGAACGGGCGCTGCGCGCGGCGCTGGAGCGCGTGCCGGAAGATAAGCGGCTGTTCATCCTGCCCACCTACACCGCGATGCTGCACCTGCGCGGCATCCTGCAGCGGCTCGGCGTGGTGGAAGGCTTTTGGAGGCAGTGATCACTTGGAGTTGCGGATCTGCCACCTCTATCCCGACCTGCTCAACCTCTACGGGGACCGGGGCAACATCATCACCCTGATACGACGGGCGCGCTGGCGCGGCATCGACGTGAGCGTCGCCGAGCGGCCCGTGGGGGCGTCCATCGCCGCGGAGGACTGCGACCTCTTCTTCATTGGCGGCGGCGAGGATCGCCAGCAGCGGCTGGCCGCGGAAGACCTGCGCGTGGTGAAGGGCGACGCCCTGCGCGAGGCGGCGCGGGCGGGCAAGGTGGTCCTGGCCGTGTGCGGCGGGTACCAGTTGCTCGGCCACTATTACCGGCCGGCGGAGGGAGAAGACCTGATCGGCCTGGGCCTGCTGGACCTGGCCACCCATCATCCGGGACCGGGGGCCCGCCGGCTCATCGGCAATATCCTCATCGAGAGCGATCTCCTCGGCGGCCGGACGCTGGTGGGATTTGAAAACCACGGCGGCCGCACCCGCCTGGGGCCGGGCGCGCGGCCGCTGGGACGCGTGCTGGCCGGATTCGGTAACAACGGCGAGGATAGGTGTGAGGGCGCGGTGTCCGGTTCCGTCTTCGGGACCTACCTGCACGGCCCGCTGTTGCCCAAGAATCCCGAGTTTGCCGATCTCCTCATCGCCCGGGCGCTGGCCTCGCGGTGGGGCGACGTCGTGCTTCCCCCCCTGAATGACGCGCTGGAGGCCACCGCCCACCGGGCTGCGGCGGCGAGGGCGCACCCGGGCGGTCCCGATTCCCGAAGGGAAGGAGCCCCGCGTGCTCACGCCTGAGCGAGAGGAGGCCGCCGCGCAGGACACGCGCGGTCTCATCCTCCGGGTTGGGAGCATCATCGGGCTGGGGCAGCTCTCGTTTGCCATCGTCATCCCGCTGCTGCCGCTGTACCTCACCGAGCAGCTCAACGCCAGCGTGAAGCTCGTCGGGCTGGTCATCTCCACCTTCGCCATCGTGGAGACGATCTTCAAGACCGCCTGGGGGTCGGTGGCCGACCGGCTGGGGCGCCGGCCGATCATCGTGCTGGGCCTGGCCGTCAGCAGCCTGGCGCCGCTGATCATGCCCCACCTGCGCGCGGCGTGGCTGTTTGTCCCGCTGCGGTTTCTGGACGGCGTGGGCAGCGCGGCGCTGTGGCCGACCGCGGCCGCCATCATGGCCGACCTGACACCGCCCAGCCAGCGCGCCACGGCCATGGGGACGCTCAACATGTTCTTTCTCGCCGGGCTGGCGCTGGGGCCGGCGGTGGGCCTGTACGTGTCCGGCCTGACCGGGTCCCACATCATCGGATTCTACCTGAGCGCGCTGCTGCTGATGGTCAGCGCGGCGACGGCCCGCACGACGTTGCCCCGCTTTCCGGCCCGGCACGCGTCCGTGGGGGGGGCGGCTTCCGCTGATCCCGGTGCCGCGGACGCGGCGCCGGAGGGAGACCCTCCTCACGGATTCCGCGGGCTGATGGAGATCCTGCGGGAGCGGCGGTCCTCCCTGCGCCTGCTGCTGGCCATCGCATTCATCCAGATGTTCGGCGTCGGCGTGCTGGCGCCGATTCTCCCCATTTACGCCAAGTACATCGTGGGGCTGGAAGAGGAGATCATCGGCACCGTCTTCTTGATCCTGGTACTGTCGGTGGCGCTGGCAAGCCTGCCTGCTGGCCGCCTGGCGGACCGGTTTGGGAAGCGCCGGCTGCTGTTCGCGGGGATGCTGCTGGGCAGCGTGGGGATGTGGATGATGGCCGGCCCGCCGCATCTGGCGGTGGTCACGCCGGCGGCGATCATGCTGGGCGCCGGCTACGCGCTGTCGTCGCCGGCGTGGCTGGCGCTGGTCAGCCAGATGGCACCGCCGGGGCGGGTGGGGCTGGCCATGGGCGCCTCCGAGACCGCGCAGGGACTGGGGATCGTCCTGGGCCCCCTGCTCGGCGGCGTCCTGTGGGACCATCTGGACTACCGCGCGCCGTTCATCCTCTGCGCAGCGCTCCTCACCCTGGCCGCGCTGCTGGCGGTGCCCATCCTCATCCGGAGCGGGCCTCCGCCCGCGGCGCCGGCCGCGCCAGGGGCGTCGCCGTAGCCTCTGCATCGCTCAGCCACTAGCCTGCAAGGTTGGATGAAGTGGCTTTGCGCCACTTCATCCTTCACCACGTTTCCGACGGGGAGAGGGCCTCACCGGCACGTGCAACGCGCCTCGGAGGCGTGTCATCCTGCCGCGCTCACCGAACGCACGGCGGGCACGTTCGACGTCGTGCGCCGTGCCCCATGCTACCGCGCTTGCCGGACTCACGGCGGGCACGTTCGACGTCGTGCGCGGTGCCCCATGCTACCGCGCTTGCCGGGCTCACGTCGCCACGAACCGGCACGTTCAACTCGGTGCAACGTGTTTCATTCTACCGCGCGGCACGTTCAACGTCGGTGCAAGGTGC
>JACQTN010000357.1 GCA_016210785.1 Armatimonadota bacterium | reverse complement strand
GGTGTGCGCCGCTACCGGACGGCCCGGCGGTGAGCGAAGGGGTCCTCAACCGTCTGCCCGAGATCCTGCGCCGCGCCCAGTCGCTCTTCGAGAAGACCGGCGGCCTGCACGCCGCCGCGCTGTTCGACCTGGCCGGGCGGCTCGTGGGGCTCAGCGAGGACGTGGGCCGGCACAACGCCGTGGACAAGGTGGTCGGCGAGCGGCTGCTGGCCGGCCAGTTCCCGCTGGCCGAGCGCATCCTGCTGGTGAGCGGTCGGGCCTCTTTCGAGATCGTGCAGAAGGCGCTGGCGGCCGGCATCCCCATCGTCGCCGCCGTATCGGCGCCCAGCAGCCTGGCCGTGGAGGTGGCCCGCGTCTTCAACATGACCCTGGCCGGGTTCGTGCGCGGCAACGGGTTCAACATCTACGCCGGGCACGATCGGGTACGCCTCTCGGTCCCCGCCGGTGCGAAGAACACCAACTGATTCCATGGAACCGCTCGACGCGTTCCGGCACCTGCTGGCGGCGGTGCCGTCTCGTCCCCGCGAGACGGTGGCCCTGGACGATGCCTGCGGCCGCGTGCTGGCCGGCGACCTGATCGCGCCCCACGACGTTCCTCCCTTTTCCCGCGCGGCCATGGACGGGTACGCGGTGCGGGCGCAGGACGTGGCCGGGTGTTCCCCCGAGCATCCCCTCTCGCTGCGGGTGACCGGCAGGTCGGCGATGGGAGATCTGCCCACCGGCGGGCCGGGTGCGGGAGAGGCCTGGGAGATTGCCACCGGCGCGCCCATGCCGTCCGGCGCCGACGCCGTGGTGCCGGTGGAGTGGACCCGGCGCGCCGGCGGCGCGGTTCTGGTCCGGCGGCCGGCGAATGCCGGCCGCAACGTGGGTCCCGCGGGGGAGGATTTGCGACGCGGCCAGGTCGCGCTGCGCGCCGGCACCCCGCTGCGCGCCCAGGAGGTCGCCATCGTGGCCGCCCTGGGCCTCGACCGGGTGGAGGTGATTCCACCTCCGCGCGTCGCGCTCGTGTCCACCGGGGACGAACTGGTGCCTCCCGGCGCACCGCTGCGGCCGGGCACGATCTACAACAGCACGCTGGCGGCGCTCATCGCGGAGGTCAGGCACGCCGGCGGGCGCGTCACATCCGCGGTCGGCTGCGTGCCCGACGATGAGGTGGCCATCGCACGGGCCATCGAAGACGGGCTGCGGGAGGCGCCCGACGTGCTCCTCACCACGGGCGGCGTCTCGGTGGGCACGCCCGACCTCCTCCCGGAGGTGTGGCGGCGCCTGGGAGCAGAGAAGATCGTGGGCCGCATCGGCATGAAGCCGGGCGGGCCGTTCTTCGCGGGACGGCTTGGGAGCGCGCTGGTGATCAGCCTCTCCGGAAGCCCCGCCGCCTGCCTCACCGCCTACCACCTGCTCGTCCGCCCCTGCCTGCTGCGTCTGGCCGGACGGCGCGCGGTCGTCCGGCCGCTGGTGCCGGTGGTCGTGGTGGACGGCTACCCCAAGCCGGCGGACGTGACGCGCGTGCTGTGGGCGCGCCTGGAGGGGCACTCCGCGCCGTTCCCGGCGTCGCTGCGCGCGACGCAGCGTCCCGGCGTGCTCAGCACGCTCGCGCTCGCCAACGGCATCATCATCTTGCCGCGCGGCTCAGGCCCGCTGGCGCGGGGCGACCGGGCATGGGCGCTGCGCACCGACTGGCCGGAGGAGGGCGAGACCCTGGAGATCCCTCAGGCATCGCCTGCGGCGGGCGGGGGGCCACCCGCGGTCAGCATCGTGGGACACGCGGAGGTGGGGAAGACCACGCTGGTGGAGGGGTTGTTGCGGCATCTCGCCGCGCGCGGCGTCCGCGCCGCCGCGGTGAAGCACGCCAGCCACGGGTTCGACGCGCAGGTGCCGCAGAAGGACAGCGCGCGCCTGCGGCGGGCGGGCGCGGAAGGCGTGGCGGTCGTCGGGCCGGGCGGCCTGCTCTGGATGGAAGAGGGCGAGCCGGCGCTCGCCGATCTGCTGGCGTTCCTGGGATCGCGGCCGTGCGACCTGATCCTCGTGGAGGGATACAAGGAAGGACCGCTGCCCAAGGTGGAGGTGCTCGGGGCAGGCGATGCGCCGGCGCTCACCCCGGCCCGGGGGCTGATCGCCGTGGTCGCCCGTGAAGCGGGACCGGCCGGCGGCGCCGCCCCCACCGGCGGCGTGCCGTGGTTCCGCGCCGACGACCTGGAGGGACTCCTGGTTTTCCTCCTGACCCACCTCCGCGTTCCCAGCCGGACCGTCTCGCGCTGAGTCTCAACCCTTGCCGCGCGCGCGCGTGTAGACCTCCTTCAGCCCTTCCAGGGTGAAGCCTTTGCCCCGGCAGTAGTCGATGATCTGCCGCTCCTCCCGCTCCACCTCCGCCACCGCGGCCGGCAGGTCGGCGGCAATCTCCTGAGGGACCACCAGGACGCCGTGCTGGTCGGCGTGCAGCAGGTCGCCCGGCCGCACCACGACGCCGCCCACCTTCACCGGCTGGCCGAAGTCCACCAGGTGGACGTAGGCGTGCGAGACGCACACGCACCCGGCGAAGAAGTGGTAGCCCGTGGCGCGCACCTCGTCCAGGTCACGCACGCCGCCGTTGGTGATGGTGCCCGCGCATCCCAGCGCTTTGTGGACCGACGCCTGCACCTCCCCCCAGTAG
>JACQTN010000343.1 GCA_016210785.1 Armatimonadota bacterium | reverse complement strand
GTCCAGCAGGCTCAACTGGCAGCCGTCGCACGAGGCGAACTTCCAGACGGCAAGTTTGGGTGCGCGCGGCCGGGCCATTCAGATCTCCCTGACCCCGAACATCCCCTGAATCCGGTCGAAGCGGAACACCGGCCCGTCCCGGCAGACGAAGGCGGGGCCGAACTGGCAGTGCCCGCAGAATCCCAGCGCGCACTGCATGTTGCGCTCCATGGAGATGAACATGCGCGCCGGTCCCACTCCCCGGGCCTGCAGTTCCCGGATGGTGAACCGCATCATCACCTCAGGCCCGCAGATCAGGGCCACCGCGTGCGGCGGATCGAACCGCGCCCCCGGGATCAACGTGGTGACCACGCCCACGTTCCCCCGCCAGCCGCCGGTGGCCGCGTCCACGGTGACCTGCACGTCCAGGTCAAAGCGCCCGCGCCACCGCTCGATCTCCCGCGCGTAGAGCAGGTCCTGCGGCGTGCGGGCGCCGTAGAGCAGGACCACCCTCCCGTACTTCTCCCGCGCGGCCAGCAGATGGTACAGCGCCGGCCGCAGCGGCGCCAGCCCGATCCCCCCGGCGACGATCACCACGTCTTCGCCCGCCGCCTCTGCGACGGGCCAGCCGTGGCCAAAGGGCCCCCTCACTCCCAGCACGTCTCCCCGCCTCAGGCGGCAGACGGCCGCCGTCACGCTGCCCACCGCGCGCACCGTGTGGACCAGGCAGGCCGGACGCGCCGGGTCGCCGCTGATGGAGATGGGGACCTCGCCCACGCCGAAGACGTACAGCATGTTGAACTGCCCCGGTCCGAACCGCATGTCGCCCCCGCCCACCGGTTCCAGTTCGAGCGTGAAGGTATCGCGCGTCTCCTGCCGGCGCCCGAGGACCCGCCAGGGGCGGGGCACCATGGGATCGACCAGCGTGTCCGCGCTAGCCCACCCCAGAAATTCACACGGCGAATTTCCGGGGGCCCCGGGCGCGCCCGCCGCCCACCCCCACCGCCCCTCGGGCGGTCGAGGAGGCGAATTCTTGGACAGGCCGCTACCGGGCCGGGGCGTGTCCATAGACATCGAGCAACTGCAGCCTGGTGGCCTGCAGGCGGTGCATGATGACCTGGGCAAACCGCTTCAGGAGTTCGTAGCCCAGGTCGTGGTCTTCTTCGCACTTCCTGCGCAGGCAGTCGCCATCCAGGGCGATGGCCCGGGTCAGGTCGAGGGCCCGTGCGTCGAAGTGCCACTGGTACGGCGGGAAGAGCCACGACCATCCCAGCACGTCTCCCTCGCCGACCGTCTCGATCACGACCGGACCCCGCCCGGGGACGAAGACCTCCAGCGCCACCCGGCCCGCGCGGAGGATGTAGAAGCGGTTGGCCTCCTCGCCCTCGCGAAAGACGTACTGCCCGGCGTCCAGCCGCACGTTGGAGGCGCAGCCGACCAGCACCTGGAGTTGTGCAGGCCGCAGGCCCTTCAAGAACGGGTGCTCCGCCAGGATGGGCTCAAGCGTGTGCATCGTCCTTCACCTCTCCGTCCCCTGCCCCGCCGGGCGCTCCGCCGCGGATGGCCCGGACTTCCTCGGTGATATCGATGCCGACCGGACACCAGGTGATGCATCGCCCGCATCCCACGCAGCCCGAGGTGCCGAACTGGTCGATCCAGGTGGCGAGCTTGTGGGTCATCCACTGGCGGTAGCGGGACCGGGCCGACGCCCGCACGCTGCCGCCGTGCAGGTAGGAGAAGTCCATGGTGAAGCACGAGTCCCAACGTTGCCAGCGCTCCGCGCTCTCGCCGCCGAGATCGGAGACCTCCTCCACCGTGGTGCAGAAGCACGTGGGGCACACCATGGTGCAGTTGCCGCAGGTCAGGCACCGGGCCGCCACCTGCTCCCATCGCGGGTGCTCCGGGTTGGTGACCAGCAGGTCGCGGAGGCCCGAGGCCTCCATGGCGCGCCCCATCTGACCGGCCGCCCGCGCCACCACGGCATCGGCCTCCGCCAGATCTTCTGCCTGCGCCGGCCGGTGCGGCACCTCCCGCATCACCTCTGCCCCACGCGCGGTGCCCACCTCCACCACGAAACGGTGCGCGCCGTCCGCGATCTCGGTCAGCGCCAGATCGAAGCCGGAGGTAGCTTTGGGCCCGGTCCCCATGGAGACGCAGAAGCAGGTGCCGCCTGCCTGTCCGCAGTTGACCGCGACGAGGAAGGCCTGCTCCCGGCGGGCCCGGTACGCGGGGTCTGCATAGGTCCCCTGAAGAAACACCCTGTCCTGGATGGCGATGGCGTGGAGGTCGCACGCCCGGACGCCGATGAAGGCGAACCGGGGCGCGTCGCCGCCCTCTTCCTCCACAGTGATACCGGACGGGCCCCGGCGCGCCCGCCACAGCCGGCGCGCCGGCACGTGCAGGAACTTCTTCCAGGACTGCGGCCCCGCCGCACCGCCGAACAGTGCCCCGTCGCCGCGCTGGCGCAGCCGATAGACGCCGCCGTCCTGCTCGTCCCCCCATCCCGCGGGGAGATCGCCGGCTGAGGCGATCTCCTCCAACACGACGGCCCTGTCCCGAAAGGTGGGCCCGACCAGCCGGTATCCCGCGCCCCGCAGCGCGTCGAACAACCGCTGCAGCATGTCCCGCCCCACGGCCACCCGGTCGCCAGGCTGCAACGATGGTCCGCTCATGCACACGCTCCTGTGGTCAATGTAACCCGGCTTCACGCCCGCCTCAATCGGGCCGCCGTCCGATCTGGGATCGGGCCCTCTCTCGCGCGGAACCGGGACCGCCTCCAGCCTCGGCCGGCCGCTCACCCGCAGCATGGAAGTCTGATACAGGAATGTGACGAAACGGGCGTAACGATAGAGGGTGAAGGACTAATCTATTGCGAGGTGATGCGGATGAGAAGCGTGGCACGGGTACTGGCGTTATCACTGGCGGTGGCGGCGCTGCTCGCATGGGGTCCGCTGGAGAGGGGTGCGGGCCAGGCCCCCGCGCCCATGGTCTTCGTGGCGACCCTGGCCACCTACGAGGAAGCGCCGGCGGTGCAGGCCGCCACGCCAGCGACCGCGGCCGGCTCCGCCGCCATCCTGTTCGACCCCGGCACGAACCGGGTGACCGTCTCGGTCGCCTTCACCGGGCTGAGCGCCCGGCCGAACATCGGCCACTTCCACCGCGGAGCGGCCGGGGCGCCCGGGCCCGTATGGCTGACGATCTGCGGCGCTCCGGCGCCGGCAGCCGCCGGCGCGTGCCCGAACGCGACCAGCGGGTTCATCACGGCCACTGCGACGCTGCCCGCGGCGCTGCAGCGTGGAGTGACGCCCCAGGCGTTCATCTCGGCGCTGATGGACGGTGGCCTCTACCTGAACTTCCACACCCAGTTGAACCCGGCCGGCGAGATCCGGGGCCAGGTGCTCGGGCGGTAGGCAGCGCTCCGGGCGCGGCAGCAGCCTGCCGGGAACACCTGCGAGCGAAGCGCAGGCGAGGGGAGGGGCGTGCGCCCCTCCCCTCCTGCTGCGGCATCCCCTCACCCCACCCCTCTCCCATCAGAGGTGTGGGCCGGCCTATGGCCCTCCTCGTCCCCCTCGCCCTCTGGGGGCACCGTGAGTTCGGTGAGCGTGGTGGAGTGGAGTAGCTTCCAGGGCATGTGGCACGTGCCGGGTAGGGTGAGGGTCGGAAGAGGGGAGCACCTGCGCTACTTCGTCACCGGAAGCCCCGCGGCCTTCCAGCCGTTCAGCCCGCCCTTGAGCGTGCGGACGTTGGTGTAGCCCCACATGCGCAGCACGGTCATGGAGATGCCGCCCCGGTAACCGATGGCGCAGTAGGTGACGATGGGCGTGCTCTTGTTCTCGGGCAGCTTGCCCACGTTCCTGGCCAGGTCGCGCAGCGGGATGTGCACCGCACCGGCGATGCGGTCCGCCTGCCACTCCGCGGGCTCGCGCACGTCGAGGACGAAGGGCTTGGCGGTCTCCATCAGCCGCTCCAGCGCCTTGGGATCGATCTGGTAGAAGTCGGCCGGCATGGTGGTGAGCACGCGCTCGGACGCGCTGAGCAGCGGCTTCTCGATCCAGTCGCGGCCCATCACGGGCATGGCCACCGCTACGGCGACGACCAGGGCAACCAGGATCAGGCTCAGTCTCTTCACGGCATGTCCCTCCTCACGATGTGATGTGTGCTGTCTTCCTCATGTCCGGGATGCCCCACACGTCCGGCAGGCCCGGCATGTCTGGTACGACTGGCGACCGCGTCATGCGCAAGCGGCGGTCACGTCACCTCCTTCACAACCCGCACTGACCCGCGTAGACCAGCACCAACC
>JACQTN010000356.1 GCA_016210785.1 Armatimonadota bacterium | reverse complement strand
GCCCGGTAGGTGATTGCGCCGTCCGCCACGTTCACGCCCAGCGCCAGCGCCGGATCCTCCCTCACCGCCGCCTGCCATCCGTGGCGCGCGATGGCCAGGGCATAGCCGATGGTCGCGTTGGTCAGCGCGAAGGTGGAGGTGCGCGGCATCGCGCCCGGCATGTTGGTGACGCCGTAGTGAATCACACCGTGCCGCGGGTAGACGGGGTCGCTGTGGGAGGTGGGGCGGATGGTCTCCACGCAGCCGCCCTGGTCGATGGAGACATCCACGATCACCGCGCCCGCCTTCATCTTCCTGACCATGGTCTCCGTGACCAGGCGGGGCGCCCGGGCGCCGGGGATCAGCACCGCGCCGATCAGCAGGTCGGCGAAGGCGGTGGTCTGCTCCAGCGTGTAGGGGTTGCTCATGAGGGTGAAGACGCGGCCGTGGAGGACGTCGTCCAGGTACGCCATCCGGCGCGGGTTCTTCTCGAGAATCGTGACCTGCGCGCCCATCCCCACCGCGACCCGCGCCGCGCTGGCTCCGACGGTGCCGCCGCCCACCACCACCACGTTGGAGGGCGCCACGCCCGTGACGCCACCCAGCAGCGTGCCGCGGCCACCGGTGGTCTTCTTCAGGTAGAAGGCGCCTTCCTGGACGGCCATCCGGCCTGCCACCTCGCTCATGGGCGTGAGGAGGGGAAGCTCGCCGTCGGGCAACTGGACCGTCTCGTAGGCGATGCCGACCACGCGACGCTCCAGCAGGGCCATGGTCAACTCGCGCGTCGGCGCCAGGTGCAGGTAGGCGAAGAGCACCAGCCCAGACCGCAGGTACCGGAACTCCTCCGGCAGGGGCTCCTTGACCTTCATGACCATGTCGGCGCCCCAGACCTCCGCCGGGTCCCGGGTGATGCGGGCGCCGCGTCCGGCGAACTCCGCGTCGGAGATGCCGCTGCCCTCGCCGGCACCGGCCTCGATGGCGACCTGGTGCCCGGCCCCGACGAGCTGGATGATGCCCCCGGGCGTGATGCCGACCCGGTATTCCTGATCCTTGCGCTCGCAGGGAATTCCGATACGCATCCTGCGACCTCCTGTGCCGCCGTTGGGCCTCGCGAACCTCCACTGGTTTGCGGGGCGGGGGAAGATTGGATCCTGCGTAACGGGTTATGGCCAAGTGCGCAGGCTCGATCCCGGAAATTCCACGGCCCGCTGCGCGCTTCCTCTTCGGCCGGCGTGGACGCGAGGGGGCGCCCGGTTTCTCGTGCGGTGCTGCGCGTTTCTGGTTGATGACGCGGGTTTCTGCTATGATGCTTTGGTGGCTTTTGGTATAATGAAGCGCGAGGCGGCGTAGCTCAGTTGGCCAGAGCACGCGGCTCATACCCGCGGAGTCCGGGGTTCGACTCCCCGCGCCGCCACCAACCGCATGCGTACAGAACGAAGTGGGCGGCTCCATGATCCATGGAGGGCGCCTTTTGCATCTTGAGATGACCCGAGATGGGCCGGCGCGGCCGGAGGACAGCGCAGCGGTGTTGCTGGGGGCGGTGCGCAGCGCCATCCGCCGGTGGGACTTGGTGCGCCCGGGCGACCGGGTGATCGCCGCGGTCTCGGGCGGCGCCGACTCGGTGGCGCTCCTGCAGGCCCTGTGGAGCCTGCGCGAGGAGTGGTGGCTCGATCTCCACGCCGCCCACTTCAACCACCGCCTGAGGCCCGGCGCGGACGAGGATGCCCGCTTCGTGCAGGCGCTGGCCGCCCGCCTGGGCGTACCCTGCCACGTGGGGGAGGCCGATCCGGCATCACGGCGCGCCGGGCCGCGCCGCTCCATGGAGGACTGGGCCCGCCACGCCCGCTATGCCTTCCTGGAAGAGGTGGCGCGGCGCACGGGCGCCGCCAGGGTGGCCCTGGCCCACACCGCGGACGACCAGGCCGAAACGGTCCTGATGCGCCTGCTGCGCGGCGCCGGCGCGGCGGGCCTGGCGGGCATGGCGCCGCGGCGGCCCCTGGGGAGCGCCGAGGTCATCCGCCCCCTGCTGGAGGTTACGCGGGCAGAGGTCGTCGCCTACCTGCAGGTCTGCGCGTTGACATGGCGCGAGGATGAGACCAACCGGGACCTGGCGCCGCTGCGCAACCGCATCCGCCACGAGATCATCCCCCACCTGGCGCGCGCCGCCCATGGCCGGGTCGCCGACGCCCTGCGCCGCGCCGGCGCGCTGCTGCGCGACGACGAGATGGTGCTCACCGCGCTGGCGGTGGAGGCCCTCGGCCGCCTCGCCCACGGCGACGGCGCGCGGCTGCGTCTGGCGCGGCCCGGCTTTTGCGCGTTGCCGCCGGCCCTGCAGCGCCGGGTGCTGCGCGAGGCGATCCGGCGCGTGCGAGGCACCCTGATCGACCTCACCATGGAGCATGTCGAGCGCGCCCGCGGCCTGGCCGCTTCCCGCGACGACGGGGCAGAGATCCACCTCCCGGGTGTGGCGGTGCGCAGCGGGCCCAGCCACGTGGAGGTGCGGGCGCCGGCGGCGGTGCCCCAGCCGTCTCCCGCCGCGGTGACCCCGGCCTACGCGCTGCCCATCCCCGGCTGCGTCTGCGCCGCGGACCTGGGCGTCACCATCGAGGCGTGCATCGAGCCTGTCCGCCCCGCCGACCTGCGGGCGCTGGGCGATGATGAGGCCCTGATGGACGCGCAGGCCGTGCCGCCGATGGCGCACGTGCGCCGGTGGCGGCCGGGCGACCGGTTTGTGCCCCTGGGGATGCGCGGCCACAAGAAGCTGGCCGACTTTTTCACCGACGCCGGGATGCCGCGCGAGGCGCGCGGCACCGTCCCGCTGGTGGTGTCGCCGGGCGGCGAGATCCTGTGGGTGGTGGGCTGGCGCATCGCCGATCCCGTGAAGGTGACGCCGTCCAGCGCGGCGATCGTCCGCCTGCGCGCCCGCCGCGTGGAACTGCCGTGAGCGGCGTGCACGTTTGTTGAGAGAGCAGGGATGATTGTGATATAATCCGTTGGACTATAGGAGTGAAGGCGCGCGACCCCAGGAAGCCCGCACGGATCTTCGGGGATCCCAGCATCCGATGACGGAGGCACTTCAGAAAGAAATTCCTGGTGCCGATTAGACGTTTATAGGAGTGTAGGGAGGCCGGGCGGTGCCGAATCGCTATCTGCGGAACCTGGTTGTCTGGGCGATCGTTCTCGCGGTGATCGTCTACTTCTTCATGCCCCTGTACCGGGCGCGGACGCCGCGGGAGGAGATCTCCTACAGCCAGTTTCTCCAGCATGCCCGGGACGGGCAGGTCGTCGAGGTGACCATCGGCGACGACACCGTCACCGGGAGGCTGCGCAACGGGCAGAACTTCCGGACCTTCGTGCCGCCGGGCGACGCCTCCTACATCCCGCTCCTGCAGAACAAGGGCGTGGAGATCAACGTGGAGCCCAAGTCCCGCTCCTCGCTCTGGCCCAACCTGCTGTCCACCATGCTGCCCTTCCTGCTGCTGGTGGGTCTGTGGATGCTGATGCTGCGCCAGGCGCAGAGCGGCAGCAACCAGGCCATGTCCTTCGGCAAGAGCCGGGCCCGCCTCCACTCCGATAACCGGCCCAAGGTCACCTTCGAGGACGTGGCGGGTGTGGACGAGGCCAAAGAAGAGCTCGAGGAGATCATCGAGTTCCTCAAACACCCGAAGAAGTTCCAGGCGTTGGGCGCCAAGATCCCCCGCGGCGTCCTGCTGGTCGGCCCGCCGGGTTGCGGCAAGACCCTGCTGGCCAAGGCCATCGCCGGCGAGGCGGGGGTGCCCTTCTTCAGCATTTCCGGTTCCGAGTTTGTCGAGATGTTTGTTGGGGTTGGCGCCTCACGCGTAAGGGACCTCTTCGATCAGGCCAAGCG
>JACQTN010000355.1 GCA_016210785.1 Armatimonadota bacterium | reverse complement strand
GCTCCTGTTCCGTGGAGGGTCCGGGAGCCGGTTTAACCTGCGCCATGGTCGACGACCTCCTCCGTGGAAACTTCTTCGCGCCCGCCGGCCAGGCCCAGCTTCGCCAGCTCCTTGATCTCCTGCTGGTACTGACCGCGGATCTGGAACCCGTGCATGCGCTTTTCGGGGACCCTGGCCAGCAGTTCGTCCACCCACTGCTTGTAGCCGGCCTTGTCCTTCTTCCACATCTCCCACTGGCTGGCGTTGTCGTTGAAGTGCTGCTCGTTCACCATCGTCACGCACTTCTCCACCGGGCAGACGGCCTCGCACACGCCGCACCCGCAACACGCCTCCATATTGGCGTCGTAGAGGCCGTCCGCGGTGACGTCGAAGCACGAGTCCGGACACTGCAGCCAGCACAGCGTGCACTTGATGCACGTGTCGAAGTCGATGACCGGGCGCATCGACCGGGTGGAGAACTTCTTGAAGGTGGCGTTGCGCGCCGGCCGGTAGCCGCCCGTCTTGCCGGTCTCCGGGTCCTTCATGGCCTCGCCCATCTTGATGGCGGGGATGACCACGCCCTCCCGCATCTCCCACCACTTGAGCAACTGGAAGGAGAAAGGCTTCTCGGGGTTCCCCTCCTGCGGCAGCACCTTCCGCATCTCCACGCGAGCGAAGGATACCTCCGCCGAGGTGGCCTTGAGCGGGTCGCCCCACTCGTCGATGATCGCCTGCTGCACCGAGCCGATGTTGTAGAGCTGCGGGCAGATGCGGGCCAGCGCGCCCAGGATGCGCACGTCGGTGTGGTCGTCCTTGTATACCCAGAGGCCGGAGAAGGAGGCGATGCCCTTCACCATGGCCAGGTTGTACTCGGTCTCCTTCTGGTGGATGTCCTTGAGCAGTTCCTCCGGGGGTTGGATGGAGGTCACCAGCAGCGTGGCGCCCGGCTTGACGAGCTTGTTGATGGGCTGCAGCCCATACCAGGCCCACGACTCCACGCCCTTGCACAGCGTGTCGTCCACCACGATGGAGACGTCCACGGCCGTGGGCTCGTAGCGGGCCATGGACTCCTCCAGCTCTTCCTGGGTGGGCGCCACGATGGCGAAGCTCTTGGCGGGGATGCCGTTGCGCTCCGGAGAGTCGCCGTACCGGCCGAAGGAAATCCCCCACTTCCCCTCCCGGCGCGCGGCCAGCACGATGCCCCGGCTGATGTTCTTCGCCAGGTTCTTCTGGAAGATACCGCGGTAGACGATTTCGATGGCGATGGTCCGATCCATGGCCTGCCTCCTTCGCGCAGCTCAGTCTCCGGCTGGGGGTGCGACGTGATCGGGGGAGTGGAACAGGACGTCCTCGATTTCCTCCAGGTGCTGGCGCATCGCCCGCTCCGCGGCATCGGCGTCGCGGGTGCGGAGCGCGTCCACGATGCGGCGGTGGCCCTCCAGCGACTTGTGGGCTCGGTCCGCACCCTGCAGGTAGCGCTCGCGGCCCTCGCTGAGCAGGTCGATCAGCACGTCGATGACCTTGAGCATCACCTGGTTCCGCGCCGCGCCGGCCAGGGTATAGTGGAAAGCCGCGTCCTCCTCGCCGGCCAGCGTGCCCGAGCGCACCTGCCGCTCGTGCCGGACCAGGATCTCCTCCAGCGCGGCCATGTCCTCGGGGGTGGCCCGCTCCGCGGCGCGGCGGGCGACGGGCGGCTCGATGATCTTGCGCACCTCCCACAGCTCGGCCAGGCGGTCCTTGTGCAGGGTCAGGATGGTGGCCAGGGGGGCGACGAGATTCTCGGGGGAGACTTCCTTGACGATGGTGCCTTCTCCGGGGCGCGGCTCCACGATGCCGAGAAGCTCGAGGGTGCGGATGGCATCCCGGACAGAGGTGCGGCTCACGCCCAGGCGTTCAGCGAGATCGCGCTCTGAGGGGAGGTAATCGCCTGGACGGAGGACGCCGTCGGCGATCTGGCGTCGGATGCGGGCCGCGACCTCTTCGTAGACGCGGGTCCGCTTGATGGGTTCCAGGTCGGTGCGCAGGGAGTGACCCCCCACCCGGGCTATGACCGGCCGGCTCAGGGCCGGCCCATTCACGGCCAGCCAGTCCAGGACCAGTCCGTTTGCGGCCGGCCAGTTCATTGACCAGTCGGCCTCGTGGCCCCACCGGTCCAGTGGTCAGACCAGTGGACCTCCGGAACGCATCATGCCACAAGACAGGG
Source organism: Armatimonadota bacterium (assembly GCA_016210785.1). Taxonomy (GTDB): domain Bacteria; phylum Sysuimicrobiota; class Sysuimicrobiia; order Sysuimicrobiales; family JACQTN01; genus JACQTN01. The sequence goes on along the minus strand of JACQTN010000355.1, from coordinate 1,741 downwards.
CCGGGTGTCAACCCCCTTCGGTGTATCGCTCAGATATTTCGTAGATATTCCACAGACCCGCGCGCGGTGGCAGGCCGGGGGTGATCAGCCTGCCACCGCTGCAGACGCTCTTCCGACGGCATAGCAGGCCCCGACGACCATCCAGAAGCCGCCGTTCGCGCTCAAACTGCTGCCTGCCCCGGCGCGAAGCGCCATGGGGTACGAAGGCACCAGGCAGGCCTGTTCTACGCATGGACCAGCGGCCTGGACAGCAGCCGGGACCCAAGTTCATGGGCCTCGTCCACCGAGAGAACCTCGATGTCTCGCTTGCCCGCCGCCCACCGCTCCGCCTCTGCGCGCGAGGCAAAGAAGAAGATGTGGTGGCAGAACGTCATCCAGATCGCCTCGACGGAGCGCAGTTCCACCCTGTCCGGGTCGACGATCACCATGGAGACGACGGCACCCTGCGGGCTGACTTCCTCGACGCGCTGTGGGCTCACCGTGAGGCGCACTCTCTCCTTGCTCAGCGGAGAGACGGACTCGACAGTGGCGGTCTGCTTCAGCAAGGCGGGGCGCTGCGGATCCCGGAGGCCAGATTCCGGCGGTGCCGGCGGGCAGCCAGGTGATGTTCCGGAGTCGTCTCGCTGTAGGCTCTGCAGTCGCTCCGCATCGACGCGGAGCGGCGGGTTAGCCGCTGCGCCGTCTCAGCGTCAGATACGCGGCTGCAGCAACCAGCACTGCACCGCCGACCGCCAGGAGAGATGTGCCGGATACCATCCCCGCGATGACGCCGGCGCTGCCCGACAGAATCAGAAGGGGCACGGCGCAGCACAGCACCCCAACAAGCAGCACACCGACCGTCGAGAGGGCGTCCTTCATCGCCCGCCTCCCCGGCGACGCAAGATCGGCGCCGCCGGTCTCTTCGCGCCCGTTGCCCGGTGCGGCGAGTCAGGGTCGGGACGGGTCACGTGGCGCAGCAGCTCAGCCGGGCCACGTCCTTGTCGAACGTCAGGGCCGCCAGCTTCAGCCCCTCCACCATAGTGAGATACGGGTGGAAGGTGTCCACGATGTCCCTGATCGTCAGCCCGAAGCGGATGGCCAACGTGGCCTCCTGCACCATCTCGCCGGCCTCGGCGGCCAGGACATGCGCGCCCAGCAACCGGTCGGTTCCCTGCTCAGCGACCAGCTTGATGAGGCCCCGGGTGTCCCGGGCCGCAATGGCCCGCGGTACGTTTTTGAGGTGCAGTGTTGCGACCTTGACCTCGATGCCCCGCTCCTGCGCCTGCGCCTCGGTGAGGCCCACGCTGGCAACCTGGGGATCGGTGAACGTCACGCGGGGCAGGGCCGTGAGGTCATAGACGCGACCGGCTCCGGTGAGGGCATTTTCCGCCGCCAGCCCACCGCCGTACGCTGCCACGTAGACAAACTGCGGATCGCCGATGACATCGCCGGCCGCGTAGACATCGGGATTGGCGGTCTGCAGGAATTCATTCACCAGCACCTCACCCCGCCGCCCTACCTACACGCAAGCCGCGCCTTCCTCATCGTCTTCTGCACGTCGCCGAGACAGCACCGGCCCGATGGGTTCTTGATCTCACACGCGCAGAGGCCGGCCTTCACCTTTGCAGTGATCTCCCCGAAGATCCAGCTCTCTCCGTGTTGTTGCGAGTCCTCGATAATGTCCCGCGCCGTGAACCCGAAGCAGTAGCACACCAGGATCGGGTCGGCCGTCTCCTTGATCCCCACCCGCACAGTGAGGTCG
>JACQTN010000331.1 GCA_016210785.1 Armatimonadota bacterium | reverse complement strand
GACTCGCGGCCTCCGTCCTTCGACAGGCTCAGGAGGCTCAGGCCGAACGGATTTCTCAGACGCGCTCCTACCGGTCCAGCCCCAGCAGCGCCAGACTGTCCCGTTCGATGATGCCCTCAATCTGCTCCTCCGGCACGGGAGGAAGCGCGGTGCCCTCGATAATCCGGTTGACGCGGCGCAGGCCGTCGATGGTCTCCTGGCACGTGGTGATGGGGAAGTCGGAGCCGAGAAGGAGCTTGGACATGACGTTCCACTCCGCCGCCAGCCGCAGGCAGTTGTAGAGCGACCACGGGCGGTAGAACAGCCCGGAGACGTCGGCATAGAGGTGCGGATGCTTGCGGATGACGACGATGCAGTCAGCCTGCCAGGGATGGCCCATGTGCGCCATGATGACCGGCAGCCTGGGGAAGGCGATGGCGATCTCGTCCATGACGAGGGGGTGCGCATAGCGGATGGGCGCCGTCCGCACCGGGGAGGTGCCCTGGTGAAAGAGGACCGGCACACCCAACTCTTCCGCTCTGGCGTAGATGGCCATGGCCGGCGAGCTCAGCGGATCGAAGTTCTGGTAGTTGGGCCCCAGCTTGATCCCGCGCAACCTCAGTTCCCGCACCCCCCGGTCGATCTCCCGCAGCGCCAGCGGATGGTCGGGGTAGACGGAGAGAAAACCGATGAGCCTGTCCGGGTGTGCCGCCACGAATTCGGCGGTCAGCTCGTTGATGTCGGTACCCGGAGGATACGGGATGCCGGTCATGGTCTCCGAGTCGACCCCGGGCGGGAAGGCCATGCCGAAGACGATGGACCGGCTGGCGGGCCGCGTGCCGGCCAGGTAGTCGGCCCAGGAGCAGGTGGGGGTCACGGGACGGTCAGGCCGCCACATGGCCTGCACCCTCAGGTCGTTGGGCGGGACTGCTTCCCGGTGGGTAGGCGTGTGGGTGTGCACGTCGACGATCATGGGACACCACCCGGCGCGGCCGCATCGCGCCGCGGTGCAACCACTTCCCGCCAATATTCTGCCGCCTCGACGGCCGGGGCGCAGTATGCCCCGGCCGCCATGGCAGAGACCTGCCCCGCGCCGATCACGGCCGGCACGGCATGCCGGCTACCACGCCACCCGGTCGTCCGCGCCGGCCTTCCCGGACGCGCTGGCCGCGCCGCGCACCGGCTCCGTGCGCAGCCCCTCCGGCACCGTGTCCTTGATGCCGAGCTCGTCCAGTGCCTGCCCCACCGCGGCCACGCAGTTGAGCATCGCCTCGGAGTAGTTGCGGCTGATGGTGATGCCGGTGGCGCCGCCTTCGTAAGAGGCGCGCACCGCGGCCCCCACGCTCTCCGGGGTGATCTGCTTGCTGCTCTTGGGCGTCCCCTGCACGCCCACGTTGATACCCGGGTACACGGCCACGCGGCCGCCCGTGGCGTCCACCGTGCGCGCCGTCTCCCGCCGGATGTAATCGGCGGTGAAGCCCGCCGCGGGCAGGTCGTCCCACTCCGCCTCGTTCAGGTGCAGGATCCGCTGCAGGAACCGGTCGGCCTCCTGCGGCGTGAAGTCTCCCAGGATGGTCCGCGTGCATCCCGCCACGATCCGGCTGAATCGGAAGCCGGCCACGTCGTGGTACACGACCGGCTTGAAGAAGTCGGCGCAGTTGCCGAAGCTCTCGATGGGATACTGGGCGCGCAGGAGCGGGTTGAAGGTGTTGATCAGTTGCCAGATGTGCACGCCGACCTCTTTCTTCGGATTCAGCCACTTCACCGCGCCGTAGATCTCCTGCGCCAGGGCCACGTGGCTGTCCACCCAGAACTTCTCCCACGCCACCACCTCCGGGTGCCGGAAGAGCAGCCGCAGGAACTCCACCAGGTACCCGTCCAGGGGTGCTGCGCCGCCGCGCACCCGCATGGCGAAGTCGTGGATCTCCTGGTAGCCCTGCCGCGCCCGCTCCGCGTCGATGCCGCGCTCGTGGGCCTGCTGCCGGCAGGTGGGACAGAAGCAGGTGGGCACGTCGCCGTCCAGGATGTTGAGCAGCGGGCCGCGCCGCTCCACGCCCCACACGTACCCGTCGAGGTCGTAGGACTTGAAGCAGTCCTCCAGGATGGCGACGTGCCAGTTGCGGTAGTCGGCATTGTTGACGCAGGGGCGCACCGCCTTGCGTCCCCAGGCGTCGACCTCCACCACGTGGATGAAGTTAGGCACCCAGACGTGGCGGATCTCGCGCCCTGCGGTCTCGCAGTAGTAGGGGTAGACCTTGATGCCGCGCCGCTTCGCCTCCGGCAGCACCATCTCCAGATAGTCCACGCCCTGGTAGAGCGGGTCGGGTGCGCGGAACTCCTTGATGGTCGTGGCCCCGTAGTACTGGGGGTGGATGTTGACCATGGCGCCGCCCTGCAGGTGATCGGGCTCCGCCTTGCCGTGGTCGGGGAACCAGTCGAGCCCGCGGCCGGCGTTGCCCCGGCTCCAGGACATGGTGGAGGGCAGCAGGGCGTTGACACGCGCCTTTTCCTGCAGGATGTCCAGGACCTGGTTCACACCCTCGTCGAGGAAGCTGACGAGGCCGATCTGGATGCCGACGAAATTCTTGCGTGGTTCCGCCATGAGAAGATGTCCTCCCTCACCCCAACCCTCTCCCTACCGGGAGAGGGAGTTCGTCCGTTACAGTCCGCGCACCACCGCCCCGTGATCCACCACCAGGCGCCCGGCCACGAACACCATGTCCACTTTGCGCAGATCGTCCACGCTGGCGAACGGGTCGCCGTCGATGACCACCACGTCGGCGATCTTGCCCGCTTCCAGCGTGCCCAGATCCTTCTCCAGGCCCATCAACTGCGCGGAGTCGCGGCTGGCCGCCTGCAGCGCCTCCGCCGGCGTCTCGAAGACGCCGAACTCCAGCAGCCCCGCCACCTCCGCGGCAATTTCGTTGTGGGGCACCACGGGGCTCCCGGAGTCGGTGCCGAAGGCGAGCTTCACGCCAGCCTTCTTCGCCCGCGCCACACCCCGGAGCCGCACAGGATTGGCCAGGGTGCGGCGCCGCCGCTCCACCGCCTCCGGCTCCATCCCCCACTCCAGTCCCCTGCGGGCCTGCAGCTGAAGCGGCGAGACGGTGGGCACCAGCCGGACGCCGCGCTCCACCATCAAGCCGATGACCTGGTCGTCGTAGTCGCCGCCGTGCTCCAGGCAGTCGAATCCGGCCTCCAGGCACGCCCGCGCCGCCTTGTTGAACGTGGCGTGCGCGGTGATCTTGCGGCCGTGCATATGCGCCTCGTCGGCCGCCGCCCGCAGCTCGTCCTGCGTATACTCCTGCTCCGCCTCGCCGCTGGCCATGATCTTGATCCAGTCGGCGCCCACCTTGATCTGATCGCGCACCGCCCGCCGCACGCCTTCCGGCCCGTCCGCCTCCTGCACCGCCCACCACGTGTGCCCGCCGGTGCAGGCGATGGCCCGGCCCGCCGCAAACACTCGCGGCCCCGCCACCAGCCCCAGCTTCCGTGCCTCCTTGGCCGCGATGGCGGTATGGTGCACCCCCAGGTCGCGGATCGTGGTAACCCCGGCCTCCAGGCATCCCCGCATGTTGCGGGCCACCTTGATGCCGTGCAAGTTGGCGGAGTCGTGTACCGACTGATGCTGCAGGCCGCGGTACCCGTCCCACCCAAGGTGAGCGTGGCAGTTGAAGAGCCCGGGAATGATGGTCTTGCCGGCCAGGTCGTAGACGGTGGCGCCCGCGGGCACCTCCGGGACCTGCCCGTCCCTGACCACCGCGGCGATGCGCTCTCCCTCGATGACCAGCACGCTGGAACGGCTCACGGCGGTGCGGGCGCCGTCGAAGAACCGCGCGCCCTTCAGTACGATCGTCATACTGCTCACCTCGCTCAAGTGTGATCATCCCGTGTGGAACAGTGATCACTGAATAACCGGAATCTCAGCCGGCGCCAGAGTCCCTGTCAGCACCTGTGGCCCGGTCTTTGTGGCAAGAATCAGGTCCTCAATATGGATCGTCTCACCATCCTTGGTATAGCCGGGCTCGACGTTCAGTACCATATTCTCCTGCACTTCATACGTATCAAAGGGGCTGATCATCGGGAACTCGTGCAGTTCGACGCCGATGGAATGGCCGATGTGCGCCATGTGGAGCGTGACCCCACTGGCCTCAAAGCCGTGTTTGCAGATCTCGTAGAGCCGTTTGATGGGTGTGCCAACCCTAATATGGTCCACCACCTCGCGGTAGACCCGAGACAACTGGCGGTAGTTCGCCGCCTGAGCCTTGGTCGGTTCGCCAATGGCATACGTGCGCGCCAGGTCGGAGAAGTACCCGTGCCAAAGACCGCCGTAGTCGCACCAGATCAGATTTCCCGGTTCGAGCCTGGTGTCTCCGGGCAGATGATGCCCCAGAGAGAGGCGTACACCGGTCTTCACGCTCAGGAAGGGGATAAAGTCGGCACCCATGTCGAGGAGATTGCGGCCGATGTGGTTGGCAACCTGTTTCTCGGTATCGCCGGGACGCGCCGCGGCAAAGGCCGATTCAAGTGCCTTGCGCGTGGCCGTCGCCGCACGGGTGAGCAGGGCAATCTCTTCCGAGGTCTTGACCATCCGCAGCCGGTCAAGGAGTGATTTGCAATCGACGAACGTGGCCTTCGGCAAGGCTTGACGGAGATATTCCTCACACTGTCCGGGCAGATGGGTACGCTCGATCCCAATGCGGCCATCGCTGAGTCCTTTCTGGCGAATCACCCGAAGAAGGGCCTCCACCGGATAGTCCTTGAACTCCACGTACGTCTGGACGTCGTCGACCCAGGTGTGGAGCCTGGCCTGGTGCATCTCGTTCTCGGCAACAATGTACGTGGCTGGACCCTCGACCGGGAGTACCACAAACGCCATACGGTCGCGCACCAGCAACACGGTGTAGATGTATGATGTACTGGCATAATGCACGTTCTCAGGTGAAGTCGCGATCACAGCATCGAGACCCGCTTCACGCATATATTCTCTTGCCCGCTGCGGATCCACTATCCCACCCCCTTCATTCTCTAATGCGGGGATCAAGAATATCGCGGATGGTGTCGCCAACCAGATTGAGAGCCATCACGGTCACGAAGATCGCCAGGCCAGGGAACGTGGGATACCACCACGCATCGAGGATGAACGTGCGACCGTTGCTCACCATGCCACCCCAATCTGGATCCGGCGGCAACACCCCGAGCCCAAGAAAGCTCAACGATGCCGTGACCAACACCGCAACCGCAATATCCAGCGTGGCCTTCACCAGGAGCGGCGGGAAGCAGTTGGGCAATATGTGCCGGTACAAGATCGTCACGCCGCTGGCGCCGAGCGCCCGTGCCGCCGTGACGAATTCGCGCTCCCGAACTTGCAAGACCAGTCCGCGCGCAAGACGCGCGTACTGCGACCACCAGACGAAGATCAACGCCAGCATGGCGTTGCGCAGGCCAGGACCCAGGGCCGCCACAATCGCCATGGCCAATACCAGAAGCGGAAAGGCGAGAGACAGATCGACAACCCGCATCAGCGCCTCATCGACCAACCCACCGCCGTAGCCTGCCAGTGAACCCACGGTGACCCCAATCAACGCTGCAAACAGCACCACCAGCGCGCTGGTACCCAGGGACGTACGTGTCCCAAACACCACTCGCGCGAAGAGGTCGCGGCCGAGGTGGTCGGTCCCAAACACGTGCGCGTGGCTCGGTCCCTCGAGACGAATCCCCGGGTTGATCTGAACGGGATCGTAGGTGGTGAACATCTGCGGAACCGCTGCGACCACCACGAGCAGTACCATGACCACGGCCGCCAACGCCGTCGTGGGGTCCCGGACCACCCAGGACAGTCCCTTGGCCCAGCGTGCCGCAGGTACGGGCTTTCGCAGCGGCCCACCCTTCCCCCTTTCGCTGGCAACCGCGGACCTCACGGACGCATCCTGGGATCAATCACGGCATACATGATGTCAACGCCAAGATTCACGAGGGCGTACAAAAGCGTGGCGACCACAGCGAAGCCGATGAGGGCGGGATAGTCAATCCGTTCGATCGAGAACACCGCGTATCGGCCGATCCCGGGCCAGGAGAAAATCGTCTCGGTCAAGATCGCACCGGCCATCAAATCGCCAAAGCGCATCCCGGCGATGGTGATGATGGGCACGAGCGCGTTCTCCAGCGCATGCCGGTAGAGGACCCGTCGCTCAGATAAGCCTTTCGCGCGGGCAGTGACGACGTAGCCTTCCCCAAGCACGTCCAGCATCGATGATCGGGTAATACGCGCGAGTATCGCCAGGTTGATGTTGCTGAGCACCAGGGCCGGCAAAACCAGATGTTTCAGCGCATTGAAGAACACGGCCGTGTCCCCGGCGACCAAGCTGTCAAACGTGTACATGCCGGTAATCGTCGCCGGTGGCGTGAGGTCAGCATCGAGCCGATCGGCGGCTGGCAACCATCCAGACCGTGCATAGAAAATGATCTGCAACAGGACGCCAAACCAGAATACAGGCATCGAAGCCGTGAACAGAGACAGTATTTGTGCGAGGCGATCCACCCAACGACCGCGATTGACCGCAGCGCTGATCCCCAGTGGAATGGCGACCACACTGCTGAAGATGATGCTTGTGAGGGTGAGCTCGAGTGTTGCCGGGAAGAACGCACGCAAATCCTGGACGACTGGGCGGCGACTGATAATGGATTTACCGAAGTCCCCGCGAATGAGATTGCCCACGTAGCGAATGTATTGTTGCCAGAGTGGGGTATTGAGTTGGAGCTCCTCCCGGTATGCCCGGACTTGTTCGGGAGTGGCGTCCTGACCAAGCGCGACGCGAACGGGATCCGCCGGAAGCAGATGGGTCAGCACAAAGAGAACGACGGTGACACCCAGTAGCAGTGGAATCAACGCGATGAGTCGCCGAACGACGAGCACCACCATAGCGACCTACCCTTGGGGAAAGCTCGCCGGGCGCGGGCGGCTAAGGCGTACGCAAGGGAGCCGACAGTAAATCCCTACATTTCCTTCCACGCATCCCAGTAAGTCCATCGCCAGGGTTCCAACGCATGCGGCCGGTGCCCCTTCACCCATTTGCGCAAGATGGTGAACTGGATTGACCGATCCAGCATCAGGTCCGGGCAGTCTTGGACGATCTGGAGGTTGGCCTGCCAGTACAGCTTGGTCGCGGCGGCGAAATCCTTCTGAGCCACAGCCTCCTGTGTCAGCCGCGCGACCTGTGGACTGTTGTAGCCGAGGAGGTTGCGCACCGCGGCGGGGTACGGTGTGTACATCCGCAGGAGGAACGATGAAGCGTCAGGATAGAGCGGCGCCGTATAGAGGATCCAGGTGTGAACCGCCGTATTCCAGTTCTTCTGTGACTGCTGGTCAGCGCCCCGGGCAAGAATATTGACGAAGGGTTCGACCACGATTTTGACCTTGATTCCCAACCGCGACATCGCCGACTGGAAGTACTCGGCCAGAATCGCCTTCTGAGGCACACCGGGGTCGTGGAACAGATTCATCTGGAATCCATTGCCGTGCCCCGCCTCCTTCAGCAATTTCCTGCCCATGTCCGGATCATACGTCAGGTATGGGATCTTGACGGCTCGATATCCCGGACCAAACAATTGAACGGGTATGGGCATATCCGCGCGCGGCCGGTCGAAGCCCAGGAGTTTGGTGTACGCGCTGTAATCGAAGCCGTAGGAGATGGCCTTGCGGACCCGCACGTCCGCGGTTGGTCCAGTAAAGTTGTTGAGCCGGATATAGAGGAGGTTGGGCAGGTCGACACCGACGACGTTCAGGTTTGGATTCCGCCGCAACGCTGGCAGCGCATCTTGCGTATAGTTCATCTCCACATCGAGATCGCCGGCCTCGAGAAGCAGGCGCTGTGTTCCCGGCTCGAGAACGATTCGGTTGTTGACGGTCGTCACGTGACGGCCCTCCCAGCCCCGCCAGTATTTGGGAAAGGCCTCCCAAACGAGATTGCTGCCGCGGTCCCATCGCGTGTGCATGTAGGCGCCGGTGCCCACGGTGTTCTGTGCCAGCCACGTTTTCGCCAGGTCGCCGCCTTGGGTCTGCTTCTCGATCGCGGTGGGACTGATCATCTTCGGGTTGAGGGACAGCATCGATACCCAGGGGTTGATCACTCGCTTGAGCTTCACTCTGAGGGTCAGATTGTCGAGGGCTTCCAGCGAGTCGATGGCGTCGAACGCCTCGGGTATGTAGGACTTGAGGGCGATGCAGCGTTTGAAATTCACGATCGCGGCGTTTGCGTTAAAGGGGGTGCCATCATGAAAGAGCACACCCCCGCGGAGCTTGAATATGACTGAAAGACCATCCCTGGCGACTGACCAGCTCACCGCGAGCGTTGGAACCACCCGTCCGGTGTCGGTGTCGGTGTCGACGAGCGGTTCATAGATGTTCTTGAGCATGGTGTCCGCGACGCTGGTTGACAGGTGTGGATCCAGCGTCGATGGCTCCTGGACCGCCCCGAAGTTCAAAATCGCTTGCTTTCCGGTAGCTTTGCTCCGCGGCCGGGCCACTTGTGCCGCCGAGCTCTGGGTCGGAGTCAACACCGCCGCGCCACCGGCGGCCAGCAACCCACGCGCCGCCGTCATCGAAAGACTGAGAGCCACACCACGCCTCAAGACCTCACGGCGAGTAGGTTGACCTTGCAACGCGTCGCTGTGGTCGGGATGCGGAGGCATCGATATCTCCTCCTTTTGCACGCGTTGAATGATCAGACTTGGCAAGTCATTTTCGCTGCAAGGTCGGGGAATTCCTTCCGGGGGACTGCTCCAGCCTGCTGTTTCAGCGCGTCGAAGGTGCCCTCGATCCGCGGCGGCTTACCCTCAGCACCGCACGCGTGAGGAGCCGCTCGCTCAGCGCCACGGCCAGGGAGATCCGGTTCCCGTAGAGGAGCCGCGACAGCATGTCCCGTCCCAGGTGGTCTGTCCCCAGGGGGTGACCCACGATGCCCGGCGGCCGGAGCCGCTGGGCGAGGGTCTGCGCCCGAGGATCGTTTCCCGGGCCCAGTAGCGGACGTGGCCGCCGGTCATGGCGATGAACTCGCCGCAGGCGATCACCCGGGGGTATATCCTTCCTCCTCGCGGTCTGGTCACTTAAGTTACCTCTTACCCCTCTCCCGCCCGGGGGGTGCCGCGATGTGGGTGAGCGCGGCACAAGGAACCGCCTTCCGGGACCCGGCACGTGCCGGGCTGGGTGAGGGGGGAGTGGTGCACCTTCGGCTGCCGGCGGAGATGCTCGGGCACGCGTTCCAGATCAGGAGGGTCGAGCCCCAGATCCCACGCCACCGGCGTCTCCGCCGGCGGCCAGCAGAGCACGTCGGTGCACGCCTGCCAGCGCAGCACGCCTGCCACCGTGAACCGGCTTCCAGCGCCGTAGATCGGCTCCAGATCCTTGCGGGGAGCCAGCGCAATGTCCACCCTGATGGTGAAGGGCTTCCTGTAGACGCGCAGCGTCTCTCCGAGAATTTCCTCCGCCATGGCCTCGGGGTCGGGATACGGGGGGGCGTGCACGATGTAGTACGGCGATGGCGCCACCTCCGGCGTCACCGCCCGCAGGTAGTCGGGACCGCCGGGTGCGTACACGTGCACGCCGGAGGCGGGGGCGACGTGGATGAACAGGCCCAATCGCAGTCCCGGGCGGGCCTGCGACGGCAGGGCCCAGGTCCAGATGCGCACGTTCTCCCCTTCCCACGCCAGCCGGGCGTCCGGCGGCACCTCCGGCGACCTGCCGTTCAGGATCGTGGGCAGCGCCATGCGGTGGTAGTACTGCTCCTCGAAGTACTTCTCGCGCACGACGCCGCCGGCGTCTACGAAGAAGATCCCTGGGTGCGGCACGCCGTATTGATAGGTCTCCGGGGCGACCGTCTCGTTGAACACTCCGAACCGCCGGATGATGTGCAAGTCGGGATCGCTCAACATCGGAAATGTGATCCCGCGCCGCGCCGCAAAGTCCGCCAGCACCTCGCGGGTGTCATAGGTGATGGAGCACACGCCGAGCCCCTGCGCAGCCAGCGCCTCCTGGTGCGTGGCCAGCTCCACGAGCTGGCTCTTGCAGTACGCTCACCAGTCGGCGGACCGGACGAAGACAATCACGGCGCCGTTCGCCCGGCGGATGGTCTCAAGGCTGTGCATCCGTCCGAACTGGTCCGGGGCTTCAAAGGGAGGGATCCGCTCCCCGATCTTGGGGCCGTGGTCCATGCGTGGTCCTCCTGGGGAATAGCGTTACTTCTTTTCGCCTTCCGAAGGGCGGGTCCTCCGAAAGCGGTTCCCGTCGCCGGGCGGCCGCGGGCGTTGGTTCCGCCGGGGAGAAAAATTCAGGAGGCCGTGGCGGCGAAGCCACGGCCCCTGCCCGACCGTCAACGTCTCACGGGATGCGCCGGCGTCCCTAGTCGCCGCCCGGCGCCAGGCCGGCCACCAGATCTCGGTCCACCACCCGGCCCACGGACTGGTACCAGGTGTTCGGGGGGAAGATCCGGAAGAGCTGCACCACGATCGGGTCCTGCTCCGCGGACCGCTCCGCGGGCGCCATGACGAAGACGATGCCGCGGCTATTATAGAGGAAGACGACTGCGGGGCCGAAGCCGGTGGGCACGCCGTAGAGATCGTCGGGCATCCCCAGCATCTGAAAGACCGCCCTCCAGTTCATGCCGATGATCTTCTCGCCGGAGGCGAAGGTCCAGCCCATGCCGTTGGTCTGCAGCCACTGAACCTTTCCGTCGCGGAACCCCAGGCGGTAGTCCAGGTCCTGCCCGTCGTGGTTCAAGCGATAGATCCACAGGCCCTGGTCCTCGGACCGCTCGGCCGGATCCCCCATCACACGCTGGACCTCATCCGTCACCATGCCGATCGCGATGGACCCCAGCCGCTCGCCGGGGACGACCGTCCGGCCTGCGTCCTGGGCCGATCCGAACCCGGCCGGCGCCGCCAGCCATATCGTCATTGCCAGCGCCACCAGCGTCACGCTTCGCAATCCCATCTCCCGCCCGCCTCCCCCTCGGTGCCCGCCCTGGCGTGGTATTCGGCGCGCGGCGCATCGTCCCTGCGGGGTCTGCGGCACGGGCCGCGGCGTGTGCCGGTGTCCCTCCGCCGCCTCCACCATGAAAATGTCCCCACTTCCCGGTGAGACCTCACCTCGCCCGTTTCAACGCCCGCGCGGCTCCGGGAATTCCACGGCGGTGAGGTTCTCCCGACGGCCCGGCGCCGGTCACGGCGCCCCGGACATGCCGCGGGAGGCCCTGGAGTTGCGGGGCACGAACGCGTGTGGTATAATCGCGATTAACCTTAACACGGCCGATGATCGGGAGGAGTACCTGTTCCTTGGGCTAGTGCCCGCGCAGGGCAGGAGAGAGCCGCCGGTGGTGGGAGGCGGCAGCCGCAGGACAGGGAATGGACCCGGGAGGCGCGGACCGAACGCGGCGTTGCGCCGCTGGTAGGCTCCGCCGGCATCTCCGGCCGGTACCCCGGAGAGAGGACACGTCGTGTGATCCTCGACACGAGCGCCGGCATCGCGCCGCGCGGCAGGGCGTCGCGCAGCATCGCGTTGGCCGGAACGCAGGGTGGCACCGCGGGGTGAATACACCTCCCGTCCCTCGGGACGGGAGGCTTTTTCATCATCGTCGCATGGTGGAGGGATCGGTGCAGTGATTGTGGTGATGGAGGCAGGCGCACAGCGGGAGTTCATCGAGGCCATCGTGCGCAAGATCCAGGAGGCGGGTCTGAGCGCCCACCTCTCCGAGGGCGTCGAGCGCACCGTCATCGGTGTCGTGGGCGACGACCGCACCAAGGAGATCCTCCGCCAGTCCTTGGAGGCCTCTCCCGGCGTGGAGAAGGTCCTCACCATCCTGCAGCCGTTCAAG
>JACQTN010000342.1 GCA_016210785.1 Armatimonadota bacterium | reverse complement strand
TCCCACACCGGCCCGGCCAGGGCCCACAGCTCCGCGAGCGCCCAGATGGCTACGGCGAACATCCCGAAGAACGCGATCCGGCGCATGCCCCGCTAGCCCCGGTCACTCCGTACAAGGTGCTCCGTCATCATAGGCGTCCGCCACTCGGTGCAAGGAGCATGCTGATCTGGCACCACCCACGCAGCTTCGGAGCATTGCCGACTCAACGTCTCAGTGCCCCTGGGCCGGAGACGGCCGCGGCCGCGGCGCCGGGGCGGGCGCCTGCTGCGCCGCCTGCACCTGACTCCGCCGGTACGACAGCTCCCACATGATCCCGGCGATCATCACCACGATCGTGAGGAGCAGGATGATGGGCGGGTCGCGGCCGATGATGGCGATGTTGAACATGATGAGCGCCGTGAAGACCAGGAAGTAGATCAGCGCCATCAGGCCGATCACCGTGAAGAATGGCCGCTCCAGCGGGCGCCGGCCCTTGCTCCGGTCGAGGAACGGCACGATCAACCCGTAGACGATGAGGAGCTGCGGCCCCAGCCCCGCCCACAGGGGCGGCGTATACTTCACGAACTGGTACAGGGCCAGGAAGTACCAGTCCGACCAGATCGGCAGGGGCGTCTTGTCCGGGTTCGCCAGCCGGCCCATCTCCGCGGGCAGCTTCCAGGAGATGAGGCTGAGCACCACCGTGAACAGCGCCAGGCTGAACAGCGACATGTTGAGCCGCTTGCGGCGCGTGCGCTGGAAGAAGATCTCGACGAGGATGAGGCCCACGACGGAGATGCCGAAGTGGATGGCGTAGAACCGGGTGATGGCCCCCTGGCCGACCGCGGGCCCGCCCAGGAAGACGAAGGCGATCATGGAGCCGAACCTGGTGGCGCCGATGATGGGCAGCTCGTCGAAGTAGACCGGCACGGTGAGCACCGTCTTGGCCGCCCAGAACGCCCGCTGGTTCCAGATGAGCAGGTAGCCGGTGATGCCGGAGATCATCCCCAGGATCAGGCCGATGAAGGCGATCATCCAGGACAGCTCGCCCGGCTTCTTGTATTCCCCGGCGAAGTACATGCGGTAGATGCGGATGGTGATGACGATGATGAGCGCGTCGGCGCCGTACTTGTGCAGGCCCCGGATGAGCCACCCGAACGGGATCTCCTCCTGGATCCTGACGATGGAGAAGTAGGCGCCCGTCGTCGTCGGCTCGTACCAGATCATGAGCAGCAGGCCGCTGATGACCACGATCAGCCAGAACAGGTAGAACATGGGACCGAGGAGGTACAGGGGGTTGCCCTGCAGCTCCACCTTGGTCTCGTCGAAGAGGTCCAGGCGCTCCTTGCGGTCCCGGAGCCACTCCTTGATCTGATTCCAGAGGTCGGTCAGCGCGCTTCCCATGGGAGTTACGCGATCCCGCCCGCCTCGACGCGCGTGATCACGATGTCGTCTCCCTTGACCTCATAGACGAAGCTCCGAGGCGGCCGCGGCGCCGGTCCGGAGATCACCCGGCCCGGCTCCCCCGGGTCCGCCGGATCGTAGATGCTCAGGTGACACGGGCACCCGATGAGGGCATGCTTGCGGAAATCTGGCGGCATGTAGCCGCCGTACCCGGCCGTGATCTCCTTCCAGTCCGGCACGAAGTTGAAGATGCACCCCAGGTGGGGGCAGATGCGGGAGAAGGCGATCAGGTCGCTCTCCTTGTCCTTGGTGCCCGCCCATTCCCAGGGCAGGCGCACCTTCCGGGGCAGCCTGATGATCACGCCCGGCACGTTGGCGGCCTTGAAGCCCTCCGGCGTGTACTGGGGGTACTTCTGCACGAAGACGAAGTACTTGTAGCTCCAGGGCTCCTTGAGCTCCGACAGTCTGGCGGCCACCACGGGCTCGCCGTGGGGCGTGTCGTTGAGGATGAAGTCTTTGCGCTCGTAGGGTTCCAGGTTCGGCTTCAGGAAGCGCAGCAGGGGGGACGCGAACGCCGCGATGGCCCCCAGCGCGGGGACCGCCGCGGCCAGCTTCAGAAACGTCCGCCGGTCCAGGCCCATCATCCTCACCTTCCCTCGGGCGCCGCCCTTCAAGAAGATACAGAACTTTGCGTTCCCGTTCAATCCCTCAATCGCCGGGCCGCCTGCGGCCCTACTTGGGCCGCGGCTCGTAGATGAAGGTGTACGCGTACTCCACCAGCATCCACATCTCGTCCTCGGTGAGCTTCTTCCCGTAGGCCGGCATCAGCCGGTTGAGGCTGCCCTCCTTGATCACCTGGAAGATCTGGCTGGGCTTGCGCTGCACCAGATAGTTGAAGTCGGTGAACACGCCCGGCCCGCGGCCCGCCTTCCACATCCACAGGCGGCCCGCCATCTCCGCGCCCTTCGGCCCCTTGCCGTCCCCGGCGGTGCCGTGGCAGGCGGCGCAGGTCTGCCCGTCGATGCCGCGGGTCTCGTAAATCTCCTTCGCCCTGGCGAGGCGCTCCGGCGTCGTGGCCCACTGCCACTCGTGGAAGACCAGATCCCACCGCTCCTGGTCGCTGAGCGTCTGCGCCTTGTTGGCGCCGTACCCCACCTTGGGACCGAACGCGGGCATGGCGGTGTAGGGCCGGCCCTGGCTCACCGTCTCCCAGTTCATGTAGGGGTGGTTGAGGCGCTGCTGCTCCACGACGTGGAAGTTGGCCGGGCGGCTGGGCAGCTTCTCGATCTCGTGCTTGATCCCGAAGATGGCCAGGAAGTCCACGATGACGTCCCGGCCCGGTGTGGTCAGACCGCTGCCGGCGGGCCCGTCGCCCTTCCCCTGCGGGCCGTGGCAGATGGCGCACTGCGCCTCAAAGACCTTCGCGCCCCGCACCGCCGACGGCTTGGCCGGCACCAGCGGCGGCTCGGGTTTGGCCAGGGGCAGCGGCTGATCGGCGGAGACTCGGGCTCCCGTGAAGTTGACGGTGGGCTGACAGCCAGCCATCAGGAGGAGAGCAGCGATGAGCGCGAAGACCCTGAGGCCAGGCACGACGGCCATTTGCACGTTCTTCTCCACGTCAGGATATCGGCAACGGCAGTGTGTATTCTGCGCCCCCCTACGTTCTCCTCCCCTTCTCCTCCAGGGACGGGGCCTGCGCCCCGATCACCGCTCCATCGCCTTCAACGCTGCGATGGCGGCTGTCTCGTAGCGTCGGCGCAGCGCCTGGTAATCCTCGGCGCTGAGCTTGCCGGTGCGGAAGTCCAGCTCGATCTCCCGCAGGGCGCGCAGGTGGCGCGCCCGCTCCGCGGCACGATCGTCCGGCTCCGCGCCCGCGGCGGCGGCGCCGCGCCTCCGCAGCGGCGCCAGCACGTACGCCGCGGTCGCGGCCACAATCACCAGCACCGCGACCACCAGCCACCCCACGCGCCTACGACCCTCCCGCCGTCTCCCGCAAGGAGCGCGTCTCGGAAATCCACACTTTGTTCATGCGCAGGCCCGGCTTCCCACGATGTGTCGGTATC
>JACQTN010000341.1 GCA_016210785.1 Armatimonadota bacterium | reverse complement strand
GGATCGGGCCGGCCGTCTCCTTGATCCCCACCCGCACAGTGAGGTCGTGTCTGTCAAAATAGCGCAGAGGATGATCCGTGAAATACACGATGTCGCACTCGGGCGTTTCGCAGAACCGGTAAGACTCGCTGCCGATCTCCGGCCGTTTCTCTGGCTTCACCAGGTGCTCTACGGTCCTTCGAGACACAGGCCTGCCCCGCCGGCCACAGACAACGCAGGAACCCGACTCGCCGCTCGCGCCCACCTCGCAGCAGTTCACGGTGCCCATCTCCTGCACAGCCCCTAGCTTCCGGGGATCAGCGCGCGCGGCCATACTTGTCTGCCCTCCCGGCAGCCTCGCGCGGTCGAGCGCGTCAGTGGGCGGGACGTCGCGCACAGCACCAGGGTCCCGCTCCGCCCACGCCTCTGTCCGCCTTCCCGACCCGCAGCTTCCGCACATGGCAGGTCTCCTCTTTGCCCCGCAACCCGTCAGCGAATCCGCGTGCAGGCGAAGATGTGCTCGGCGTTGGCGGTAACCATCTCCTTGCCCAGCGCCAGGAGTTGCCGCACCCTGGGATCTGTCACCCTGTAGTAAACGTAATGCCCGGACTGGCGGCTCGTCACAAATCCACACCATCGCAGACAGGCCAGGTGGCTGCTGATGCGGCCCTGCGGAGATCCCAGGATCTCCACCAGTTCGCTGACAGTCCGTTCCTTCTGAACTAGGTGGTCGAGGATACGCAGGCGGGTGGGATCGCCCAGACCACGGTAGAACTTCGCCATCAGTTCCGTGAACAGACCGGGATCCGGGCTCTGGGAGGGCTTGCGCCGTTCCTTGACTGCCGTGGCCATGGGTGGTGGTGTCCTCCTCTCATTCTCTGCCGGGCTCATGCGCCTGGAGATGCCTGACATAAGCCCGCGGCTCGAAAGCCGCTCTGACAAATATTCGAATATCCGTATATAATTTACACCTGTTGCTCCTACCTGTCAAGAAGGTCGGAGACTGAGGCCATGTGACGGGTAGAGTGTAGATGGACCTTTCAGCGAGTCAGATGACCTACGTGGCGCGGGTCAGATGATCTGCGTCGCCACCCTCGCCACCACGGCCAGCGTGAGGAGCGCCGCTACGCCGGCCAGCAGCGCTGATACCTCTTGCTCCTGCCACCGCCAGACATGGACCGCTCCCAGGCGAGCCAGCACCGCGGACAGCTCCTCACCGCTGGCGGCCTCAACGTAGATGCCACCGGTCATGCGGGCGAGTTGCCTGAGGACGGGATCGTCGTCGCGCTTCAACCCCACCGCATCGATGGGGACCCGGGCGTCCACCGCCCGCGCGGCGACCCCGAGGGGGTCGGGCCCGGCGGTGTTTTCCCCATCGCTGAGGAGGACGATGCGAGCAGGCACGGCCGTCCCCGAGGCCCGGCGGAGCGCCTCGATGGCCTGCACGGCGGTGTCGAGACCTTCCCCGATGGCGGTCAGCCCCTCCGCGGTGAGCCTGCCAAGCAGCTCGCGCAGCCGGGCCCGCTCGGTGGTCGGCGAGGCCACCAGATCCGCCCGATTACTGAAGCGGACCAGCCCGACCTGCACATGGTGTGGCGCGGCGGAGATCAGGCTGCCCGCCGCCACCTGGACGGCGTTCAGGCGCGAGGGCGCCACGTCGGTCTGCATCATACTTCCGGAAGTGTCGATGGCCAGAACCAGCACCGCGGCCGGGCGCCTCACCGGTAACGGCAGCATGGGACGCGCCATGCCCCCGATCACGGTGATCAGCGCGCCCAGCACGAGGAGGGCACCGCGATGCCTCGGCCACCGGGACTGGGGGATCCGGGCCACCAGGGAGACCGTCGAGACGGCCACGCTCACGGGAGCCGGCCGGCGCAGCGCACGCAGGTAGACGATGGCAAGTCCGGGCAGGAGGGCGAGGAGGCCAAAGATCCAGGGCCATTCGAATCTCACGGCCGGCCTCCCAGGGGGATGAACTCCGCGGGCGGGGTACCCGCGCCCGCGCCGGGAGCCTGCGGGTCGCGCCTGGCCACCTGCTGGCAGCGCTCGAGAGCCTGCTGCCCGGCCACAAGACCCTGGCCGAGCACGGCCATGCGGTGATCGTGCTCGGCGCGGGCCGCCTCGAGCGCCCGATGCTGGGCGGTGATCACCACGAGGAGCATAGCGATAGCGACGACCGCCAGGACCGGCCAGCCATGCCTCCTCATGCGACTCCCCCCACGTGCTCGTCTTGCTCTGGGATCTCAGGGATCGGCGGATGCTGTCGCTATGCGCGTTTCAGCCCCTTCCAGCGGCTATAACGGCCGCGTAGCAAGTTCTATGCCGTCTGCCGTCGCCGATACCGCCGGGGCCGCGCCTGCCGGGACGCAGGGCCCGGGCCGGGAGCACGGATCCTGGGCGCTCGGCAGCGCCGGGGCGTGGTCGCGGTCCGCCGGTGGGGGGTGAGGATCATTCCCGGGAGGAACTCGCGGCGGCGGCGGGCTGACGTCCTGGCGTCGCACACGCCCGCAGGGCCCGCGGTGCGAACCGGCGAACCCAGTGGCGTCCTGGTCAAGACGGCCAGCGCCGGTACGGAGAGGGATACCCGTGTTTGAAATCGCGATCCGGCCCGCGCGAAACGAAGACCTTGCCGCGTGGCTCGACCTTGTCAACGAATCCTTCTTGCGGTGCCCGGGGGCGGAGCCCTGGACGCTGCGCGCGGCGTGGAGCCGCACGATGGTGGGCGACTTCCCACCCGGCGACCTGCTGATCGCGGATCTTGGAGGCATACCGGTCGGCGCCGTCGGCGTGCGCTGCGTGGGTGAGTGCGGCGTCGTGGCGCACCTGGCGGTGCTGCAGGGCATGCGCCGGCAGGGTGTCGGGACGCTGCTCCTGGAGCGCGCCGTGGAGGAACTGACGTCGCGCGGAGTACCCCGCCTCCTCGCCGCCTGCTGGCCGGTGGAGGCCTACCTGAACTTCTTCCAGAAGCACGGCTTCGCGCCGGTGCGGCGCCACCCCAAGCTCGCGTGGGACCTCCGGCACGTCCCGGCGCGCGCCGCTCCCGCCGGCCTGGCGATCCGTGACGCGACTCCAGAAGACCTGGCAGCGCTCCCGGAGATTCTGGCGACCTGCGCGCTGCCGGAGTGGGCGTGGAGGTTCGAGAGTGGCGCGGCGGCAGGCGGCGCGTGGCAGGAGTGGGTGGACACCGCGCGGCGCGATGGACACCCGCACCGCGTGCTGGTGGCGGTGCTGGATGGGCGTCCGGTGGGCGCGGCGGCGCCCGCGGTAGATCCCGGCCACGTGGAGGACAGCGGCAACCGGGAAGGCATCCTGGCATGCGGGGTCTGCGTCATCCCCGGCGCCAGGCGTCAGGGCATCGGCACCACCCTGCTGGCCGCCGGCCTGGCCGCCCTCAGGGAATGGGGCATGGAGTGGGGGTCGGTGTGGTCTTGCGCTCCGCTGGACGGCCCGGCCGCGGAGGCGTCGTTCTACGCCGCCAGCGGCGCCCAGGTGCTACGGGAGTGGCTGGCGCTGGAGCGGGCGGTGTAGCCGGGCCCCGCGATCAGGCGCCCACGATGGTCTGACCGACGGGCTGATGTTCTGAGGCTCCTACGCCTCCAGCCGCAGCAGTCGAGCCGCGTTCCCCCCGAAGATCGCCGCCTTCTGTTCCTCCGAGAGCGCCCGCAGCATGCGGATCTTGATCATCTCCGCCTGCGGCACGTCGAAGGGCGCGTTGCTCCCGTACAGGATCCGCTCCGCGCCGATGCGTTTGGCCGCCTGGTCGACGAACCAGTCGGGGGCCTGGGAGGTCTCCAGGTAGATATTGGGACACCGATGGGCCACGATCAGCGTGTCGGCGAGCAGGCGCTGCCCCATGTGCCCGAAGATGATGGGCACGTCGGGAAAGGTCTCGGCAAGCTCCCAGAACAGCCCCGGCTCGGACGGGAAGTAGCCGGTGTGAAAGAGGACCGGCGCCTTGCGCGCGCGGGCGAGCTCCATCAACGGGTGGATCAGGGCGCGGTTGTTGGGATTGAAGGAGTCCCACTCGGGGTGCAGCTTGATCCCGC
>JACQTN010000340.1 GCA_016210785.1 Armatimonadota bacterium | reverse complement strand
TCGAAGAGGGCAACGGCTGGTCACCGTATCTCTCTCTCGATGACGCACGCAAGCTTGATGACGTCCGTGAAGCCTTGCGGCGTGGCGACCTCCAAGCGGCATCCCGTCTCGCCCGCGTGTTCAGCCTCACGCCCGTTTCCCGGTGAGTGACCGGGCGAACCAGCGCATCAGCGGACGCGGCTGTGCCGCGCCGCTGATGCGTGGCGTTAGGCCTCACCGGAACTGCGACAGACCAGCGAGGGCGAATTGATGGCAAAGAGGTTATTGGGCACCGGCCAGCTTTGCGGCGTGCGACAGAGCAAATCAGCCATGCGCGCTCACCTTGAGAACTGTCTGGGCCGACAGCCGGTGTCGACGGGACCAGCCTCGGGTCTGTTTCAGCCGCGGGTTGAGGCCAAAGGCAACTCGCTTTACTGGCTGGACGTCGAAGTGACTCAAGACGCCAAGCTCACAGCACTGGACGGCTTTCTGCGACGCATCAGGCTGGAATGGTGCGGGCATCTCAGCGCCTTCCAGATCGGCGGTACCACGTATGCAGCGGTAGTAGACCGCGAGTGGGGCCCCCGTTCCACCAAGAGCATGAATGGTCGCATCGGCGACGTCTTGTCGGTGGGGTTACGGTTTGTGCGCACGAGGCTGGGCACATCCTGGGGCTGGACCAGGTCACGGACGACAAGAACAACCTCATGTCCGACGGCGCCGCCGACAAGGTGGCGAAGCCGAAGCTGACCTCGTTGCAGTGCAGGACTATCGTGGACAACATCGATCAGTTCAGCTCGTGGGCCAGCGAGCCGAGCAGGCAGCGCGTAGGCGCTTCAACGACACCTCGCTGTGGTTGGATGAGGCGCCCCGCGGGGTTGCGTTTTGAGGACGGATAGGGCACGCTGGCCCGTGGCTCCACCACCGCGCGGGGATTTCTGTGTGCGGCGTGTCCCCGAGCATGCCCGTGGTGGATGAACCGGTGACCGACCACCCGCCGATGCGCGCCCTGCTCGTCTTCCTGGCACTCCTCGCGCTTCTAGTCCCGGCCAACGCACCGGGCGCCATGCCCGCTCTGCCGTCCCACGTGGGGCGGGGCGGAGATTGGCCCATGCGGGGACGGGACGAGGCGCACACCGCCCATAACCCCAACGAGCGGTGGGTGAGCCCGGCCAGTGTGCCCCGCCTGGTCGAGGTGTGGCGCTTCCGCGCCGACGAGGCCGTCACCGGGTCGCCGGTCGTGGTGGCGGACACGGTCTATTTCGGCACGTGGAAGGGGACCTTCTACGCGGTGGATCTGCGCACGGGGCAGCTGCGCTGGCGGCGGGCCCTCGGGGCTCTGGAGCGCCCCGCGCACGGCATGAAGCAACTGGGCGTCATCGGTACCGCCGCGGTCGCCGGCGGCAGGGTGTACGTGGGCACGGCGCTGGCGGAGGTGTGGTCGCTGGACGTGCGCACAGGCGCCGTGCTGTGGAAGGCGAAGGTGGGCAACCCAGACATCAGCGAGATCGTCGCCTCGCCGCCGCTGGTGTTCGGGGGGCTCGTGTATGTGGGGATCGTGGGGATCGTGGAGGAGCCGGAGGTCAAGGGCCGTGCCATCGCCCTGGACGCCAGCACCGGGCAGGTGCGGTGGGTGTTCCAGACGGTGAAGTATACCACCGGCGGCGGCGCCGGCATCTTCGGCAGCTTCACGCCGGATGCGCGGCGCGGCGTGGTCTACCTTACCACTGGAAACCCCAAGCACGTCAACCCGCCGGCCCCGGGGCCCGATCGCCACGCCGAGTCCATCCTGGCCCTGGACGCCCGCAGCGGCCGGTTGGCCTGGGCGTTTGGCCCGACGCGGCCGCACGACGCCATGGACTTTGACTTTCTGACCACACCCAACCTGTTCACCATCGCGCGCCGGGAAGGGGGTCGCACCGTGGCGGTGGACGTGGTGGGAGCGGGGCAGAAGGACGGCATGTACTACGCGGTGGAGGCCGCGACCGGCCGGCTGCTGTGGAAGACCTCCACGGAACTGCCGGACCACACCTCCATCATCGTGGGGAGCGCAGGCGTGGCGTACGGCCGGATTTTCTTCGGCACCCAGGACGTGCCCAAAGATGCGAAGGGGTGGTCGGAGAACTTCCCGGGGCGCATGTTTGCGCTGGACGCGGCGACGGGCCGGGTGGCGTGGGTGCGGCGCAGCGCCTCCATGCTGCGGGGCGCGCCGGCGATCGCGGGCGGGGTGGTGTTCGCGGGCGACCACCTGGGCTTCCTCCGCGCCTTCGATGCCCGCGACGGCCGCGAGCTGTGGCAGGCGAAGGTGGGCGGGTTCCTGTGGAAGGAAGGTGTCACGGTGGCGAGGGGGCTGCTGCTGGCGGGCGTGGGACCGCCCGCCAACGCCGTTGTCGCGTTCACGGTGCGCTGAGCAGGGGCGCGAGCCGCGGCGCGCGACGCGGGGCGGAGGGAGCACCCGCCGCGGGTGCGAATTGTGCCAGGGGTGAGTGCGGCCAGCAGGTGTTTGCAGCCATTATCCGACCGTCATCGCGCGAGAGGAGGACGCAGATGCAGGGACCGGAGATCAAGAAGGCACTCAAAGAGGGCAAGGTGGTGCTGGGCACCTTCGTGTCAGAGGTGTGGACGCCGGCTATCGCCTGGATGTACGCGGCGGCGGGCTTCGATTTCATGTTCGTGGACATGGAGCATGGGGCGTTCAACATGGAGAGCGCGACGGCGGTCTGCATGGCGGCCCGCGGCGCGGGCATCGCGCCCATCGTGCGGGTGCCCTGGAACGACCGCGGCTCCCTGATGCGGCCGCTGGACTCGGGCGCGGCCGGGCTGCTGGTGCCGATGGTGGAGACGAAGGCGTACGCGGAGCAGATGATCCGCTTCACCAAATATCCGCCGGTGGGCCAGCGGGGGCTGGCCGCACGCCGGGCGCACAGCGCCTACCGGCCCATCCAGGTGGGTCCCTATCTGAAGCAGGCCAACGACGACACCCTGATCGTGGCGCAGATCGAGACGCTGGGCTCGGTGGAGCGTCTGGACGAGATCCTGAGCGTAGGCAGCATCGACGTGGCCTTCATCGGCCCCGCCGACCTCTCCACCAGCATGGGCCTTCCCGGCCAGGCCAACCATCCCGACGTGGTGAAGGCGATCGAGCGCACCATCGAGGGGGCGCGCCGTCACGGGATCGCCGCGGGCATCCACCTTCAAGACGTGAAGTCCGTGGTGGAATGGGCCAAACGCGGGATGCGGTTCATCTCCTACTCGAACGACGTGACCTTCCTGGTGGACGGACCGGCCCGCGACCTGGCGCAGATCCGGGAGGGATTGTGATGGCACGGACCGTGAAGGGCGAGGGGAGCGCGGCGATGAGCGGCAAGGCGCGCATCGAGAAGGACTCGCTGGGCGAGATGGAGGTGCCGGTCGAGGCCTACTACGGGGCCCAGACCGCCCGCGCCGTCCAGAACTTTCCCATCAGCGACGCCCGGTTTCCACGGCCCTTCGTCAAGGCGCTGGCGCTGATCAAGCGGGCCGCGGCCGAGGTCAACATGGACCTGGGGATGCTCGACCGCCGGATCGGCGACGCCGTGGTCAAGGCCGCCCAGGAGGCGGCGGACGGGGCGTGGGACGGGCAGTTCGTGCTGGACATCTTCCAGACGGGCTCGGGCACCTCCACCAACATGAACGCCAACGAAGTGATCGCCAACCGGGCGGCGGAGATCCTGGGCGGGCAGCGCGGCAGCAAGCTGGTCCACCCCAATGACCACGTCAACCTGGGGCAGTCCAGCAACGATGTCATCCCCACGGCCATCCACCTGGCCGCGGTGATCATCCTCCACGAGTCGCTGATGCCGGCCATGGAGGAGCTGCGCGAGTCGCTGGTTCGCAAGGCCGGGGAGTTTATGCCCATCATCAAGACCGGCCGCACTCACCTTCAAGACGCCACGCCGATCCGCCTGGGGCAGGAGTTCACCGGGTACGCCGGCCAGGTGGAGCGCGGTCTGCGCCGGGTGCGCTACGCGGAGCAGGAGCTGCTGGAGGTGCCGCTCGGCGGCACCGCGGTCGGCACCGGCACCAACATGCACCCGGAGTTCGCCCGCCGGGTGTGCGCGCGGATCGACGCGCTGCTGCACATCCCCATCTACGAGACGCAGAACCACTTCCAGGCGCAAGCCGCCCTGGACGCGCTGGTCTTTAGCAGCGGCGCCGTCCGCACCTACGCCACGGGACTGATGAAGATCGCCAACGACATCCGCTGGATGGG
>JACQTN010000348.1 GCA_016210785.1 Armatimonadota bacterium | reverse complement strand
CCACAGGGGCGCCAGCAACAGGATTACCGCCAGCACCGCGAACCCGACGCGGTAGAACGCGGTGTCCAGCAGGGCCATGTCCCGCTGGTAGGTGGTCTTGAAGTCGCCGGCGGGGCGGACGCTCATGCGCTCCAGGAGTCTCCGTGCTTCGACATGCTCAGCACGAACGGATGCTGCCCCCTCACTCCGGCCCTCTCCCGACCCTCACCCTACCCGGCACGGGTCACAGTCCCCAAGGCAATCCGCTCTACCACGCTCACCGGACTCACGGCGCCCCCACTGGGAGAGGGGTACAGGGAGGGCCATACGGCGGCCCTCACCTGTGCCGGGAGAGGGGGTCCTGGCTACAGGCGCTCGATGTGCTCCGTGCCGAACAACCCGTAGGGCCGGATCATCAACACCAGCAGGATAATGACGAACGCCGTGATGTCCTTGAACCCGTAGATGACGTTGGCGTCGATGTATCCCCCGATGACGGTCTCGATGACACCGATGGCGAATCCGCCGATGATGGCGCCAGGGATGCTGTCCAGCCCGCCCAAAATCACCGCGGCCAGCGCCTTCAGCCCCACGAACCCCAGCGCAAAATTCACGCCCAGCCACAGCCCCAGCAGGATCCCGCCCACCGCGGCGGCGATGGCGGCGAACGCCCAGGCGTACGCGAAGACGCGCCGCAGGCTCACGCCCAGCGTCGAGGCGGTCAACTGCTCGTTGGCCGCGGCGCGCATGGAGATGCCGATCAGCGAGAACCGGAAGAAGAGCCAGAAGACCGCCAGCAGCACCACGGCGGTGACGGCGCTGTACACCCCCACCCGCTGCAGCGGCACCCCCACGATCTGCACCACGCCGCCGGGCAGCACGGGCGGGAACTGCCGGGTGTCACCGCCCCAGATCCCCACCATCAGCCCCCGCACGATGTAGCCCATCGCCAGCGTGACGATGATCACCGACAGCAGCGGCTGCCCAAAGAGCGGCCGCATGATCGCCCGCTCCACCACGAACCCCAGCAGCGCCGCGGCCAGCAGCGTGAGCAGCACGGCGATGGGGAACGGCAGCGCGTTGGTGAGCGCGATGGCCAGGTAGCCGCCAGCCAGCACCAGCTCGCCGTGGGCCAGGTTGAGGATCTTGGTGGACTTGTACAGCAGCGCGAAGCCCAGGGCGATGAGGGCGTAGATACTCCCCACCGCGAGCCCGGTGATCAGCCCGCCCAGGACGACCTCAGCCGACATCGCGGATCTCGAGCTTTGTGCGGACCTCCCCGGTCCGCCCGTCCTCGTAGCGCACGGTGAAGGTAGCCTCAAAGGACGGGGCGCCGGAGAAGATGGCGCCGATCAGGTCGCGGTAGCGCTCGTGGATGTGCCGGCGGCGTAGCTTGCGGGTGCGGGTCAGCTCGTCGTCGTCGGGGTGGAACTCCTTGTACAGCGACACCAAGCGCGCGATGCGCCACTCGGGCTTCAGGCGCCCGTTCACCTCCCGCACGATACCCTCCAGCAGGTCGAGCACCTGCGGCTTCTGGGACAGGTCCGTGTAGGAGGTGTAAGCGATGCCCCGGTCCTCCGCCCACTTACCCACGCTGCGCATCTCGATGTTGATGATGGCCGCCAGCATCGGCCGGTCCGACGCCCCCACCACCATCCCTTCCTGGATGTAGGGCGTGAACTTGAGCATGTCTTCGATGATCCGCGGGCTCACCGTGACGCCGCCGGGGAGGGTGATCACGTCCGACATCCGGTCGAACATGATCACGTCGCCGCTAGGGTCGAGGGTCCCGTAGTCGCCCGAGTACAGCCAGCCGTCACGCAGCGCCTGGCGGTTGGCCTCCGGGTTCTTGTGGTAGCCCAGGAAGACCGCGGGGCTGAGGCTGATGATCTCACCGTCCTCCGACAGACGCACCTCCGTATTGGCGATGGGGTAGCCCATGGTCCAGAAGCGCACCTGCCCGTCGCGGTGGACGCAGGAGATGCCGCCG
Organism: Armatimonadota bacterium; assembly: GCA_016210785.1. Taxonomy (GTDB): domain Bacteria; phylum Sysuimicrobiota; class Sysuimicrobiia; order Sysuimicrobiales; family JACQTN01; genus JACQTN01. The sequence continues at coordinate 2,651 of JACQTN010000348.1, read as the reverse complement.
ATCTCGGTCTGGCCGTAGATCTGCTTGAGGTTGAGCCCCATGGCCCGGAAGAACTTGAAGTAGTCCGGCCCCAGGGACGCACCGCCGTTCCAGGCCGTGCGCATGCGCAGGAAGCCGATCTTGTCCAGGATAGGCCGGTAGATGAGCCAGTAAGCGATGAACTGGACCAGGCGCATCCACCGGGGCACGGGCTGCCCCTGCGACTCCCGCTCCACGATCCTCGCGCCGAGCCCCATGGCCCAGTCGTAGCACCTGCGCCGCATCCACCCCGCGTCCAGGATGCGCACGGTCACCGCGGAGTGCAGGCCTTCGTAGATCCGGGCGGGCGCGAAGGTGAACTGCGGCCCGATTTCCCGGAAGTCGCGCTGCGCCGTCTCCGGCTCCTCCGGGAAGTTCACGGTGAACCCGATGAGCAGGTGCAGGGAGGTGGCGATCATCTGCTCCCCGATCCACGCGAAGGGCAGGTAGGAGACAAACTCGTCGTGGGGGGAGATGTGCGACTCCACGGCGTGGAAGCTCATGGACTGGGCGATCAGGTTGCGGTAGGAGAGCATGGCCAGCTTGGGCAGCGCCGTGGTGCCGGAGGTCTGGCAAAAGATGGCCACGTCCTCTACCTTCCCCTGCTCCAGCTCCCGGTTGAAAAGTGCCGGTTCCCGGCCGCCCAGCTCGCGCCCCAGGCGCTCCACCTCCGCGAAGCTGATGAGCTTGGGATGGTCGTAGCGCCACATGCCCCGCCAGTCGTCCACGATGATGCGCTCCACGCGGGGCAGCAGCGCCTCCATCTCCAGCACCTTATCCACCTGCTCCTGGCCCTCGCAGAAGACGAAGCGCGCCTCGCCGAAATCCAGCAACTGCGCCAGTTGCTCGGCCAGGCTGTCCTGGTACATGCCGTAGGAGATGCCGCCCACGCTCTGCGTGCCCAGGGCGGCGTAGAACAGTTCGGGGCGGTTGTCGCCGATGATGGCCACCACCTGGCCGCGCCGGAATCCCAGCGCCAGGAGCCCCAGGCCAAAGTCGCGGGCGTGCTCGTAGTACTGGCGCCAGGAGATCCGCTGCCAGATGCCGAGTTCCTTCTCGCGAAAGGCGGTGCGGTCGCCAAATTGCTCCGCGTTGCGACGCAGCAGTCTCGGCAGGGTGTCCTGGATCGTGAGGGTGTCGGCCACCGGCGCAGCAGCCGGCGTGGGACGCTCGAGGACCGCGGCGCCCGGGCCGGCGGCGCCCTGCGTCACGACGCCGGGGGCGTCGGCGTATACACTCGCGGCCTGTTCCGGAGCGGAGCCCATACCGGTCAGGACGCGGCGGCCGCGCCCGCGGCCCCGCCGATGTAGGCCTTGATCACCTCGGGGTTCCGCTGGATGTCCGGCGGCGGCCCCTCAGCGATCTTCTTGCCGTAGTCCATGACCAGGATGCGGTCGCACACGTCCATGACCACGCCCATGTCGTGCTCGATGAGGATCATCGGGAGGTGACGCACCTCCTTCAGCTCCAGGATGTAGCGGGCCATGTCGGCCTTCTCATCCACGGTCATCCCGGCCATGGGCTCATCGAGGATGAGCAGCTTCGGATCCATGGCCAGCGCGCGCCCCAATTCCACCTTCTTCTGGATGCCGTAGGGCAGGTCGGCGACGCGGTGGTTGCGCGCGTCCTCGATCTCCAGAAAGTCGATGACCTCTTCCACGGCGTGGCGGTGCGCCACGTGCTCCTCCTGTGCACGCCCAACGTACACGCCGCAGGCGAGCACGCCCGAGCGCATGTGGATCACGCGGCCCGTCATGATGTTGTTGAGGACGGTCATGCCGGGGTACAGGGCGATGTTCTGAAAGGTGCGCGCGATGCCCAGCGCCGCGCGGGTGTGCGGCGGGAGGTGCGTGATGTCCTGCCCGTGGAAGAGGATGCGGCCGCGCTGGGGGCGGTAGAAGCCGTTGACGCAGTTGAGGACGCTGGTCTAGCCGGCGCCCTGGACGGCCTGGATGCCGTGGAAACTCAGATGGAGGTTTTCGGCACGCAGGATGGGCTCCATGAGGCCGTTGCCCTGTAAATACGGGCCGTCGGCGGAGGCTTCCTTCAGCAGGGGAGCAGGGGAACCCACAGCGCCCGCACGGAAGATGGCTGCGTGGCTGCCAAGGATTCTTCCTTCTATAAGCCCTCCGAAGGGCGGCCCCAGGCTGACCGTCTGCGCGAGCAGGAAGCCTCACTGCGGATGCTGCTGGCCAAGGCTATCGGCACCTCTGTGGCGGTCCGGGCGGCGCTCGCTGCGGCGGCAGTCCCGCCGGGGTCCATCGCCCTGGCCGACCTGGAGCGGCTGCCCCTCGTCCGGAAGGAACAGTTGCCGTCGGCGCAGGCTCAGGCGCCACCCTTCGGCGGGTGGCTGGGCCGGTCGGTGGGCGAGCTGCGGCGCATCTTCGTCTCGCCCGGACCCATCTACGACCCGGAGGGGCATGAGCCGGACTACTGGGGATTCGCACCGGCGCTCTACGCCGCGGGATTCCGCGGCGGCGACCTCGTGATGAACACCTTCTCGTATCACCTCACCCCCGCCGGTGCGATGTTCGATGGCGCGCTTGCCCAGCTGGGCTGCGTGACCATTCCCTCCGGCGTGGGCAACCTGGAGATCCAGGTCAAGACGCTCCTCGACCTGGAGGTGGCGGGCT
>JACQTN010000347.1 GCA_016210785.1 Armatimonadota bacterium | reverse complement strand
CGATGATGGCGCGCTGCACCTTGGTCAGGGCGTCGCCGGAGACCAGCGTGAAGAAGATGGAGAACCACAGCAGCACGGTGATCAGCGGCACGCCGCGGATGATCTCGATGTAGGCCGTGCAGAACAGCCGGATCACGGGGAGCCGGGAGACCCGGCCGATGCCCACCAGCACCCCGACGGGGAAGGAGCCAGTGATGGCGACGGCGGCCAGCAGCAGCGTGAGATAGAGGCCGCCGATCTGGTCCAGCCGCACGGCCCAGAACAGGATCACGATCGCCGCGCCGGTCGCGGCCCACAGCGCTCCCAAGACGCGGCCCGCCACGCGGCGGCGCACCCCGATCCCCGTCAGGACCGCCGCGGCCAGCACCAGCCCCGCCGCCCACCAGGCCCGGGGCAGGAACTCCAGCGGCAGCAGGCCCACCGCCCAGAGGCGCGGGTTGTCGATCACCACCGCCCAGTGGGCACCGGCGGCCCACCGGGCGATCCCGGTGAGCATCACCGCCAGGAACGCCGTGCTGGCCAGGGTGAGGGTGGCGTTCCACCACCCGTCGAACAGGTTCCGCCGCGCCCATTCCAGGGGCGAGAGCTGCGCGGCCGGGGGCGCCAAGGTGTCGATGGCCACGGTCACATCCCCGGGATGACCATCCGGGCGCGGACGGCGTTGAGGATCGCCGAGATGATCAGCGACAGCACCAGGTAGGTCATGGTGACGACGGTGAAGGTCTCCAGCGACCGGAAGGACTGGCTCGACACCGTGTTGGCGGCGGTGAGCAGGTCGGCGTACCCGATGGCGATGGCCAGGCTGCTGTTCTTGGTCAGGTTGAGGAACTGGTTGCCCAGCGGCGGGATGATCATGCGCAGCGTCTGGGGCAGCAGGATGTGGCGCAGCGACTGCAGGTAGGTGAGCCCCAGGCTGCGCGCCGCCTCCATCTGCCCCCGGTGCACCGCCTGGATGCCGCCCCGGATGATCTCGGCGATGAAGGCCGAGGTGTAGACGCTGAGGCCGATCAGCAGGGCGGCGTACTCGCTGCGCATCTGGAACCCGCCCTCAAACAGCGTGCGGCCGAAGCGCTCCACGGCCACGCCCCCGATGACGAGCCCCTGGTTGGTCAGGGTGACCAGCGTGCCGAACAGGTGGAGCGGCGGGTGCTGGGGCGTCCCCGGGGGCAGGCGCAGGAAGATGGCAAAGTACCAGAAGAAGAGCTGCGCCAGCAGCGGAGTGTTGCGCAGGAACTCCACGTAGGCCAGGCTGAGGCGCGAGATGAGCCAGTTGCGGCTCAGCCGCGTCACCCCCACCACCAGCCCCAGCAGGAACGCCAGCACGATGCCCACGCTCGCCACCCGCAGGGTGTTGATCAACCCCGCGATCATGGCCTCCGCGTAGGTATTCTCCGGCGAGTACGGCACGAAGCGCCAGTTCCGGAGGTCGAGGGTCCAGGTCAGGGCCGTCAGGTCGAAGCCGGCCGGCTGCCACAGGAATCCCCAGTTGATCCGCACGTTCTGGCGGGCCAGGCTGGCTTCCACCGTGACCTTCACCAGCCAGACGGCCGCGGCGACCCCGGCGACGAAGAGCACCTGCGCCAGGATTGCGAGCTTGCGGGCGTCCCGCCACAACGGGACCTGTGATCCCATGGGGGGAAGCGCCCCCGGCGGAGCAGGGCCGCGCCCCTCAAGCGCGGCCCTGCTGAGCTGGCTCATACGGCTACCGCAATCTCACAGGTTACCGGAACGGCCGGCTGGTGATGGCACCCCCGTTGCGCGCCAGAGCGTTGCGGGTACCCTCGCGCGGGATATGCGTCTTCTTGCCGGGGCCGAAATAGCGGTTGTAGATCTCCCCGTAGTTCCCGACCGCCTTCAGCGCGCGGACCATCGCGCCGCCGTTGGCTTCCAGCAGCGCCTTGGCGATGGGGTTGGCGTCCTTGATCTCCTTCAGCCGGGACTCGCTGGCGGCCGTGATCTGCCGGATCCCCAGTTCCTCGGCCAGGACGACGCCGTAGACGGCGTAGGCGACCGCGTCGTGCCACTTGGAGTCGTTCTCGGGCAGGATGGGCGCCAGGGGCTCGTCGCTGAACTCCTGGCCCACCACCATGAACTCGTTGGGATTCGGGGCAGTGGCCCGGAACGCGGTCAACTGGCTGGCGTCCGTCGTCCACACGTCGCACCGGCCACTGACCAGTCCCTGGAACGCCGCCTGCGGGCTATCGAAGGTGATCAGCTCGAAGCGGAACCTGCGCAGGCGCATCTGGTCGGTGATGTTGCGCTCGCTGGTGGTGCCCTGCTGGCTGCAGATGCGGGCGCCGCTCAGGTCATCCAGCCCGCGGATCTTGGAGGCGGACTTGACGAGCAGCCGCTGGCCGTCGTAGAAGGTGACCGGCCCGAAGTCCACCTGCTCATCGCGACTCCAGGTGACCGTGGTCGTCCGGAAGACGACATCCACCGACCCGGACAGCACCGCCGGGATACGGTTGGCGGACGTGAGCCGGACGAACTCCACCTGGGGGACGCCGACCCACGCGGCCACCGCGCGGCAGAAGTCGGCGTCGAACCCGACGATCTGGCTGGTCGTCGGATCGACGAAGCTGAAACCCACCGTCTCGCCCGACACGCCGCAGATGAGCTTGCCCCGGGCCTTCACCTGGTCCAGGCGGCTGCGGGCCTGGGCGGAGGCCTTCGGGAAGACCAGATAGTAGCCGCTGCCCACCAGCAGGGCGATGGCCGCCAGGAGGGCGATCGCCTTTCTCATCCTGCCACCTCCCACAGTCCCAGAGATAGTTGCCCTTCTATTCTAGTGTACGACACGGATGGCAGGCCTACCTGGGGACGGCCGGGATGGCGCGGCGGTCCGGTCGGTCGAGGGGTAAGGTGAGGGACCGGAAGGAGCGCCCAGGCGGTGTGGGGGACCCTACATCCTCCGCTTGTGCGCGACGGCGTCCAGTACCGCGCGGGCGATGTCCGCCGCCGTGAGGCCGTACTTCTTCATCAGGTCCGCGGGGCTGCCCGACTCGGCGATCTCGTCGCGGATCCCCACGCGGCGCACCGGGACCGGGGCGTGCTCGGTGACCACCTCGGCCACGGCGCCCCCGAGGCCGCCCAGGATGTTGTGCTCCTCGGCGGTCACAATGGCGCCCGTCTCCCGCGCCGCGGCGACGACGGCCTCGACGTCCAGCGGCTTGACGGTGGCCATGTTCAGGACGCGGACCTGCACGCCGTCCGCGGCCAGGGCGTCGGCCGCCGCCAGCGCTTCCGCCACCAGCACGCCGCAGGCGATGATGGTGGCGTCGTGGCCGTCCCGCAGCCGGGTGGCCCGGCCGATGTGGAAGGGGTAGCCCTCGTCGAAGAGCGTCGGCACCGCCGCCCGCCCCAGGCGCACGTACACCGGCCCGGAGTGGTCCACGAT
>JACQTN010000324.1 GCA_016210785.1 Armatimonadota bacterium | reverse complement strand
GTCTTCTACCACTCCGGCCGTGGGCTACCGAGAACGCGTTAGGTTGCCGAGGCGAAGCGGGGCGAGGAGATGATCCTCGAGAGCTCGCGGCTCGAAGTACCGAGAGCAAGAAGCGACCGAATGAGCAGGTCAAGGGAAACCGACGGATCCCCGGCTTCCATTTTGGCGACGCGCGACTGACTTGATCCAACCAGCATCGCGAGGTCGGCCTGCGTCAGCCGGCGGTGTCGGCGCCGCTTCCTGAGGCTCTCGGCCAGTCGGAGCTTGAGCTCGATGTATGCTGCCTCCTCGTCGGAAAGCCCGAGGAACTCCCTGGCGGTTCCGACCTTCCACCCCTTCGCTTCAAGCCTCTCTTTTCTTTCCTTGCGCATTGTCGTACCCCCTGAGCCGTCTCCTACCATATGTCAAATTCGGCATATCGGTCAAGTACGGCAAAGGCGGCGGGAACCTGACAATGCGCAGAAGCCGGGCGTGGGGCGGCACGGATGTCCCGGGCGGCGTCGGAGGCACGTCGGGTCGACAGAGCTACGCAGCGGTTGGGGCTGAACCTTGGGGTCGGCTGGATCGGTCACGGCCGTAGACCGTCCACGCCGTAGCGCAGGAAGAGCGCGCGCACCGACGGAGCAGGGTGCACAAGCGGAGGGGGAGGAAGCGGTTCCCCCTTCGCGAAATTTATAGTAATTGTCCGGTCCCGGGGAGGCGTGCGCCATACTCGAGTTGATCGTCTTCACCAGCGGAGGCGTGCTGCTGGCGCTGGAGATCATCGCCAGCCGCGTGCTGGCGCCCCACTTCGGCACCTCCATCTACGTCTGGGGGAGCCTGATCGGTGTCTTCCTGGGCGCGCTCAGCCTGGGCTACTACCTGGGCGGCAACCTGGCCGACCGTTGGCCGTCGCCCGCGGTCTTCGCGGGCATCGTGTTCCTGGCCGGCCTGCTGATCTTCCCCATCCCGCTCGTGGGCCCGCGCGTCTTGGATGCGATCGTGCTCCGGGACCTGGGCCCGCGCGCCAACCCGCTGGTCGCGGCGACCCTCCTCTTCTTCGCGCCCAGCGTGGTCATGGGCATGGTCTCACCCTTCGCCGTGCGCCTTCGCGCGCGCACCGTGGCCACCGTCGGCAACGTGGCGGGTGTGCTGTACGCGCTGTCCACGCTCGGCAGCATCGTGGGCACGCTGCTCGCGGCCTTCATTCTCATCGAGCTGGCGGGCGTGCGGGCGATCATCCACATCCTGGGCCTGACCCTCGTCGCGCTGGCCGCGGTGGGATGGCTGGCGGCGCGCCGCTTCGCCGCGGCAACGGTGGCGGCGCTCCTGGTCGTGCTGCTGGCAGTGGCGGTGGTGATGGCCGGGCCGCGCCGGGACCGGGACGGGCTGATCTTCGAACGGGACACGGTCTACCACAAGATCACCGTGGTGGACGAGGGGCGCTACCGGTACATGAAGCTGGATAACTACTGGCAGAGCGGGCTCGACCAGGACACGCCGCTGCGTTCGGTCTTCCCCTACACCGAGTACATGCACGCGGCGTTTGCCTTCAAGCCTGACGCGCGCCGCGTGCTGGTGGTGGGACTGGGGGGCGGCACGCTGCCGCAGCAGTTCCACGCCGCCTATCCCGACATGCAGATCGACGTGGTGGAGATCGACCCCGCGGTCATCGAGACCGCGCGGCGCTTCTTCAAGATGCCCCGGTCGAGCCGCGTGCTGGCCGTGGCCCAGGACGGCCGGCTGTTCATCCGCCGGGCCCAGACCCGGTACGATGTGATCTTCCTCGACGCGTACCTGATTGACACGATTCCCTTCCACCTGGCCACCTACGAGTTCTTCGAAGAGGCCAGGGCACGCCTGGCGCCCGGCGGCCTGGTGGTCTCCAACATCATCGGCGCGCTGGACGGGAGGAGCAGCCGGCTGTTCCGCGCCATCTACAAGACCTTCACCCGCGTCTTTGCCACCGTGTACGTCTTGCCGGTGGAGTTCGGGCGGTTCGGCGACGCGGAGGGCACGCGCAACATCATCCTGGTGGGCACGACGGTGCCGCGGTTGGACCGGGCGGCACGGCAGGACAGGGTCGCCGCCGCCGCGGCCCGCTTCGGGTGGGAGGTGCGTCGACGCGAGGCCGCCGTGGATGTCTACGAGGGGCTCATCAATACGCGGGACGTGCCGGTTCTCACCGACGATTACGCTCCGGTCGACATCCTGATCGCGCGACGCTAGCCGGCAAGGTTGGGTGGAGTGTCTTTGCGCCACTCCACCCGTCTCCCAAGTATCCGACGCGGGAAGGGTCTTGCCCGGCACGTGCTACGTGCTTTCCCAAGCGCGTCGTGGCACCGCGCTCATCGGCACGTTCAACGTGCCTGCAAGGGCGCTTCACTCTACCGCGCTCACCGACATCGCGGTGCCCACGGCGCCCGCCACCGGCACGTGCCACCTCTGTGCGAGGTGTTCTGTTCTACCGCGCGGCACGTTCAACGTCTGTGCAAGGTGCGCCACTCTACCGCGCTCACCGCACTCACAGCGCACCGACGTCGCGGCGCACCCGCGACGGTGGGAGTCCGGAGCACAAGTGATGCTCGGCCTCTGCCAAGCTGGGCCTGCGCATGAATGCGGCATAACACCTTATAGAGGGTCGAACAGGCCGAATGCGGCTCATCTTTCTCGGGCCCCCCGGCGTGGGGAAGGGCACCCAGGCCAAGCTGTTCCAGGAGCGCCACGGGGTGGCCCACATCTCCACCGGCGACATCCTGCGCGAGGCGATCGAGCAGGGGACGGCGCTGGGCCGGCAGGCCAGGAGCTATATGGACCGGGGCGACCTGGTCCCGGACGACGTTATGGTGGGCATCGTGGCGGAGCGGCTGCGTCAGCCCGACGCCCAGCGGGGGTTCATCCTGGACGGCTTTCCCCGCACGCTCCCCCAGGCGGAGTCGCTGGAGTGCGTGCTCCAGGAGATGGGGCGGCCCGTGGAGGCCGTCATTTACTTCGAGCTGGATGAGGAGACCGCGGTCCGGCGCTCGGCGGGACGCCTCATCTGCCGGCGCTGCGGGGCGATCTACAACGTGGACCACAGGCCGCCCCGCGTGGCGGGCGCGTGCGACATCTGCGGTGGCGAAGTGTTCCAGCGGGAGGACGACCGGCCCGAGGTGGTGCGTCGGCGCCACCAGGTGTACCGGGATCAGACGGCGCCGCTGGAAGCGTTTTACCGGGCGCGGGGAGCTTTGCACCGCGTGGACGGGAAGCAGGGGCTGGAAGCGCTGTACCGGGCCATCCTGGCCCTGGCGAAGCCGCAGGTGGGCGCCCCGAAGGCGTCGTCCGCCAATCCCGGCGCCGCGGGCTAGGTATGTGTCTCGGAAATCCGCATTGCCTATATGCGCAGGACCGGCTGTGCCGAGTCCGAGCATCACCAGTATGGTGGAGTTCCCACTACCGCGGGTGGGGGTCATGGGGGCGACGAAGAGTCGTCCCCGTCCGGACACGTGGTGAAGGGTGGAGTGGCGTAAAGCCAGTCCACCCAACCTTACGGGCTAGAGGCATGCGCTCCAAGACGGTGCCGATGATCATCCTCAAGAGCGAGCAGGAGATCGCCGCGATGCGTCGGGCTGGCCGACTGGCGGCGGAGGCCCTGCGGGAGGTGGTGGTCCGCATCCGTCCCGGCGTCGCCACGCGCGAACTGGACGAGGTGGCGGAAGCGTACATCCGCCGGCACGGGGGGGTGCCCTCCTTCAAGGGATATCGGGGCTTTCCCGCCAGCATCTGCGCCTCCATCGATGACGAGGTGGTGCATGGGATCCCGGGCCGGCGCAAGCTGCGCCCGGGCCAGATCGTGTCCGTCGACCTGGGCGTTCTGATCGGCGGGTTTCACGGCGATGTGGCCGTCACGGTCCCGGCGGGCGAGGTGGACCCGCAGACCGCGCGCCTGCTGCAGGTGACCCGGGAGGCGCTGGGGCGGGGCGTGGCGCAGGTCCGGCCGGGGGCCAGGCTGGGGGACGTCGCCCGGGCCATCCAGGAGCACGCCGAGGCCGCGGGGTTCTCCGTGGTGCGCGACTTCGCGGGGCACGGGATCGGGCGGAACCTGCATGAGGAGCCGCAGGTCCCCAACTTTGGCCAGCGGGGAACCGGCAACCTGCTCAAGCCCGGCGTGGCGCTGGCTATCGAGCCCATGGTGAACCGGGGCGGCCCGGAGGTGACCATGGATCCCGACGGGTGGACGGTGCGCACGCGCGACGGGTCGCCATCGGCCCACTTCGAACACACGGTTGTCGTGACGCGAGACGGGGTCGAGATCCTCACTGGACTCGATGGCGAGAGCCTGCTAGACTAAATATTTGCGTACCCGTGGGCCGGAGGGCTCCCCTGGGGGCCCTTGCCGGGGGGCGGAGAAGGAGCTGAGGCATCCTGGACGGCCGCTCGGCGACACCTGATCTTCTCGGGCGCGTGGTGATCTCCCGCGCGGGCCGGGACCGCGGCGAGAAGTACCTGGTCATGGGGACGCTGGAGGGCGGGTTCGTGCTGGTCGCCGACGGCCACCGGCGCCCGGCAGAACGCCCCAAGAAGAAGAACGTGAAGCACCTGGCGGTCCACGAGGTGGTCCTGGCCCTCCGCCGCAAGCTGGCGGAGGGCGGCCGGGTGAGCGACGAAGAGTTGCGGGCGGCGCTCGCGGCTGCTTCCGGGGAGGATGCCTTCCGGCCGGAGGGCGGTTCACAGGCGGACAGCGGGAGGGCCCGGTGAAGGCCAAGAAGGACGTCATCGAGGTCGAGGGAACGGTCGTCGAGGTGTTGCCCAACGCCATGTTCCGTGTGGAGTTGCAGAGCGGGCACCGGGTGCTGGCGCACATCTCGGGCAAGATGCGGATTCACTTCATCCGCATTCTGCCGGGGGACCGGGTGAAGGTGGAGCTGTCCCCTTACGACCCGACGCGGGGACGGATCACCTACCGGCACCGCTGAGAAGCGCGGGTCCTGGGGCCGGGGCGCGGGCCCGCGGCGGGCGGGCACGACTAGATATTTCGGGGGGTCACGGACGGTGAAGATCCGGGCATCGGTCAGGCGCATGTGTGAGAAGTGCAAGATCGTCCGGCGCAACCGCCGGGTCTTCGTGATCTGCGAGAACCCGAAGCACCGGCAGAAGCAGGGGTAGGAGCGCGTCTGGGAACACCGCTGGACTCGCCCCCTCACCCTACCCGGCTCGTTCGACGGCGTGCAACGTGAACCATCGTGCCGCGCTTACCGAGGTCGCGGCGCCCCCCACGGGGGCGGGTGGTGGGCGGCGCGGGGTCCCCAGAAAATGCGAAGCATTTTCTGGGGCGCGCGGGAGAGGGGTAAGAGGTATCTTGGAGGACGGAGGGATTCCATGGCGCGTATTGCCGGCGTGGACCTGCCCAGGGACAAGCGGGTCGAGGTAGCCCTCACCTACATCTACGGGATCGGCCTCGGCCGCTCGCAGGAGATTCTGGTCAGCACCGGGGTGAACCCGGACACGCGGGTGCGGGATCTGACCGAAGACGAGATCCAGCGCATCCGCGAGGTGATCGACCGCAGCTACAAGGTGGAGGGCGACCTCCGGCGCGAGGTAGCCATGAGCATCCGGCGCCTCGTGGAGATCGGGTGTTACCGGGGCCTGCGCCACAAGCGGGGCCTCCCGGCGCGCGGCCAGCGCACCCGCACCAACGCCAGGACCCGCAAGGGCCCGCGGAAGACGGTCGGCATCAAACGGGCCAAGGCCGTCGCCGGGGCGCCCAGGCCGTAGAGTCCCGCGGGTGCGGGTTCCCATCGGGAAGAGACGAGTAGGTCATTGAGGAGGGTGCGTCGATGCCCAAGAAGAAGGGCCGGCGGCGAGAGCGCAAGAACGTGCCCACGGGCGTGGCCCACATCCAGTCCACGTTCAACAACACCGTGGTCACGATCACCGATTCGCAGGGCCACACCCTGGCCTGGGCCAGCGCGGGCACGGTGGGCTTCAAGGGGTCCCGCAAGGGCACGCCCTATGCCGCCGGCCTGGCTGCGGAGTCGGCCGCCCGCAAGGCCATGGAGCACGGCGTGCGTAGCGTCGAGGTCTTCGTGAAGGGCCCGGGGGCGGGGCGGGAAGCCGCGATCCGCTCGCTGCAGGCCGCCGGTCTCGAGGTGAGCCTGATCCGCGACGTCACCCCCATTCCGCACAACGGCTGCCGGCCGCCGAAGCGCCGGAGGGTATAGCCGACGCCGGCCGGTTGATGTCCAGACAATGGGGTGTCGGCGAAGCGTGTAAGTAGGGAACTCCGCGGAGGCCGAGCACGATTCGACGCGAGGCCGGAGGATCTTGGCAAGTATTGTTAAGTGGAGGCTCAGATGGCGAGATATTCCGGACCGGTCTGTCGACTGTGCCGCCGCGAGGGGATGAAACTCTACCTCAAGGGCGAGAAATGCTACACAGAGAAGTGCCCGGTGGTGCGGCGGGCCAAGCCGCCGGGCATGCACGCGGAGACCATGCGCCGGAAGGTCAGCGAGTTTGCCGTGCGTCTGCGGGAGAAGCAGCGCCTGCGCCGCATCTACGGCGTGCTGGAGACCCAGTTCCGGCGCTACTTCGCCGAGGCGGCGCGCTTCAAGGGCATCACGGGCACGCGGCTGCTCCAGCTCCTGGAAACGCGGCTGGACAACGTCATCTACCGGCTGGGCCTGTGCACCTCGCGCAAGGAGGCCCGGCAGGCGGTGGTGCACGGGCACATCACGGTCAACGGGCGGAAGGTGACGATTCCGTCCTACAACGTGGCTCCGAGCGACGTCATCGGCCTGACCGCGCGGGGCCGCGCGCATCCGGTGATCAAGGAGAACGCCGTGGCCACGGGCCGAGGTCGGCCGAGTTGGCTGGAGTTCGACTCAGGCAGGGCGGAGGGACGCGTGCTGGCGCTCCCTGCCCGCGAAGAGATCGACGTTCCGATCAACGAGCAGCTTGTCGTGGAGTTCTATTCCCGCTGATCTCACCGATCGCGCCCGAGATCCCCACCGCGAAACCTGGGTAGACGCCCGGCCGATCGCGGCACGCGGGAGCTCCGGAGGCCGAGACACCGAGCGAACTATGGAAAAGGACGGCGATACGATGGCACGTTTCATGGACGGCAGCACGGCGGAGATCACCTCGCCGGCAGGTACCACCGGGGCACCCGAGGGTCCCGCGGGCGGGATCCCGGGCTGGTCTAGGGGGTCGGGGACGATGATGTGGGAGGTCGCCAGGTCGAAGAT
>JACQTN010000323.1 GCA_016210785.1 Armatimonadota bacterium | reverse complement strand
CGCATGTAGGGCTTGCCGGCGCCGCCGGCGCCGTCCAGCAGCCACTCGCCCTTCATGTGTACGCCGTCGAAGGCGTCGGGCGCGGTGGCCATGACGACGCCGTCCACGTCCCGCCGGCGCAGCCCCGCGCTGTCCAGCGCCTGCCGCGCCGCGTAGTAGGAGAGCTCTTTGCCGGTCTCCAGGGCGCGGCGCATGAACAGGCTCATCCCCGCCCCCACCACCGCGACCTTTCGCCGGATTCTCCTGCGCACCGCAGCGTCCTCGATTCCGTTCCTAATCAACGCCCAGTACCAACACCCCGCCCGTTGTGGTGGGGACGCCCCGCCAGGACGCCACCGCCCCGGTGCGCACGCGCGGGACCTGGCGCGGTCCGGCGGCGCCCCGCAACTGCCAGGTGGCCTCCGCCACGCGGTACAGCGCCGTGGCGTCGTGGCAGTAGCCCATGCCCAGGCTGCCGCCCGACGGGTTCACCGGAATGCCGTCGCCGTCCAGACCCAGCGCGGCCAGGTGCTGAAGCTGTTTGTAGGCGTAAGTGTCATCCACCTCCGCGAAGTCGATCTCGCGGCGGGGGCGCTCGATCCCCGCCATGCGGTACGCCATCCGCGTCGCGATCTCGGCATAGGTCGCCCGCGCCCAGTTGCGGCCGGCCAGCCAGGGCGTGTCGGAGGCAAACCCGATCCCTCGCACCCACACCGGGCGCGCCCGCAGGCCGCCGGCCGCGTCCTCGCTGGCCAGCACCAGCACCACCGCGCCGTCGGCCGGCTGGCTGATCTCCAGTCGGCGCAGGGGCAGGCAGACGGGTGCGGAGGCCGCCACGTCCTCGGGGGACAGGCCGGCGCCGTAGGCGGCCATGGGGTTGCGTAGCGCGGCGCGGCGGTTCGCCGCGGCAACCCGCGCCGTGGCCTCCGGCGGCACGCCGCCCTCGTGGAGGAACCGCCGCATCTCCAGGGCGGCCACGTAGTGGGGGTTGGCGCGCAGCGGGCGCTCGTAGACCGGGTCGAGCGCCATCTCGATCACTTCCGCCTGTCGGAGGATGTTGCTGGTCTTGCAGTGGGCTTCCACCGCCACCAGGTCGGCGATGCCGCTGCGCAGCAGCATGATCGCGGCGGCCACGCCCTGCAGGCCGTCGCCGGCGATGGTCTGGACCGGCTTCAGCACGGCGCCCAGCTGGTCGGGCACGTACTCGTCGGTGATGCTGGTGCCCTCGTGAAAGTCCTCGCAGACGGAGACAAAGCTGTCGACATCCCGGGGGCCCACGCCGGCGTCGGCGTAGGCCTGGGTCGCCGCCTGGAAAGTCATCTCCCGGTAGGACAGGTCCGGCGTGATGGGGCGGAGGGGCGTGGCGCCCACGCCCACGATGGCGACACGGTCTGGCATCACCGGTTCCCCGGAACAGATACGGCGTCCTGCCCTGTTAGCATTATATCTGCGACGCCCGATTCCTCCCGGGCCGGTCGAGACTTCGCCCGGGCGCGCGGGGTGGCCCCGCCGGTCCAGGAGGGCTGCGTGCACAGGATGCCGTAAAATGATAGGTGTGGACTTCGAACTCACCACGGAACACCGTCTGATCCAGCAGACGGTCCGCGACTTTGCCACGCGCGAGGTGGGGCCCGTCGCCGCGGAGCTGGATCGCACGAGCCGTTTCCCCAGGGAACTGATTGCCCGGGCGGCCGACCTGGGGCTCATGGGGGTGATGGTCCCCGAGGCCTACGGCGGGTCGGGCCTGGACACCATCGCCTATCTGATCGCCATCGAGGAGATCGCCTCCGCGTGCGCCAGCACCGCCGTCGTCATCTCCGTGAACAACTCCCTGATCTGCGACCCGCTGCTGCGGCACGGGAGCGAGGACCTGAAACGCCGGTACCTCCCCGGTCTGGCCACGGGTCGCCTGCTGGGGTGTTACTGCCTGACGGAGCCGCAGGCAGGCTCCGACGCCGCCAACGTCCAGACCCAGGCCCGCCGGGAAGGCGACCACTGGGTGCTCACGGGCACCAAGATATTCGTCACCAACGGCGTCGAGGCGGACGTGTGCATCGTCTACGCGCGCACCGACCAGGAGCCCGGGGCACGGGGGATCAGCGCCTTCGTGGTGGAGAAAGAGTGGCCGGGGGTCACGGTGGGGAAAGTGGAGAAGAAGCTGGGCATCAGGGCGTCTTCGACCTGCGAGATCGTCCTTGAGCAGTGCCGGGTGCCCGCGGACCACCTGCTGGGGGAGCGGGCTCGGGGATTCCGCGTGGCGCTCAGCACGCTGGACGGCGGCCGGCTCGGCATCGCCGCCCAGGCGGTGGGCCTGGCGAGGGCCGCCCTGGAGATCTCGGCGGCGTATGCCGCGCAGCGCCACCAGTTCGGCCGTCCCATCGCCGAGTTCCAGGCGGTCCAGTGGATGCTGGCGGACATGGCCACCCGCACCGATGCGGCACGCCTGCTCATGCACCGGGCGGCGGTGTTGCGCGACCGCGGCCGGCCCTACACCAAGGAGGCGGCCATGGCCAAGCTGTTCGCCTCGGAGACGGCCATGTGGGCCGCGCACAAGGCGGTCCAGATCCACGGCGGCTACGGCTACATCCAGGACTACCCCGTGGAGCGTTTCTTCCGCGACGCCAAGATCACCGAGATCTACGAAGGCACCTCGGAGATCCAGCGCCTGGTGATCGCACGGCACGTGTTGGGCATGCACTGACCGGGAGGACCCGTGGACATCATCGTCTGCCTGAAGCAGGTTGTCGACCCCGAGCTTCCCCAGACGGAGTTTGCCATCGAGCCGGCCACCGGGCGCCAGGTGCGCGAGGGCCGGCCTCTGGTGATCTCCACCTACGATGAGAATGCACTGGAAGTCGCGTTGCAGCTGAAAGATCGCGGCGGAGGCAAGGTCACGGTGCTCACCCTGGGACCCCAGGCAGTGATCAGTGATGCCTTCCGCCTGGCGCTGGCCATGGGTGCGGATGAGATGGTGGTGGTGGACGACCCGCGGGGACCCGATCGGCTCGGCGGGGAGAAGGCCGCCATCCTGGCGGCGGCCATCCGGCGCATCGGTCGGTTCGACCTGGTGCTCACCGGATGCGAGTCCGCGGACTGGACGGAGCGCGTCGTGGCGCCGGTGCTGGCCGAGGCGCTGAGCGCGGCATGCGTCACGTTCGTGTCTCGCGTGGAGGCCGCCGACGGGACGCTGATGGTCCGGCGCATGGCCGATGAGGGATTCCATCGGGTGGAAGTCCGCCTGCCCGCGGTGCTGTCGGTGGCCAGCGACGAGTCCAACCGTCCCCGGCTGCCCAAGCTCAAGGACATCCTGGCGGCCAAGCGCAAGCCCGTGCACGTCTGGCCCGTGGCAGATATGCCGGCGGCGCCCGGCGACCTGGCGGCGGGCGTGGAGGTCCGTGAGGTCGTGATCCCTCAGCGGACGACGCGGTGCGAGTTTCTCGAGGGAGAATCCGCGGAGCAGGCTGCCGCGCTGGCACAGCGCCTCCGCGACCTGAAACTGCTGTAGAGGAGCCTGGCGATGCCTGGGATCTGCGTAGTCGCCACCGTGCCGGACGCGGCGGCCATCCCGTCGAGCCTGGAACTGGTCGGGGGCGCCCGTGCGCTGGATGCCTCACATGGCGCCGGCGTCTCGGCCGTCTTGATGGGAACCGGACCAGGGCTGAGGGAGGCGACGGACGAACTGCACCGGCACGGTGTCGCCACCGTGTACCGGTGCGCCCATCCGCTATTGACCAGTGGCCAGGTCGACGCCTTCCTGCTGGCGACCGAGCAGGTTCTGCGCGCGGCGACGCCCCAGGTCGTGCTCATCCGCGCCGACACCGTGGGGCGTGAACTCGCGCCCCGGCTCGCCGTCCGCCTGGGCGCTGCGCTGGTCACCGAATGCGTGGAGCTGGCCGCCGAAAACGGCGCCATCGTGGCCCGCCGGCAGACCTACGGCGGCCGGGCGCTGGCCACCCTGGTCGTGACCAGACGCCCGGCGGTGCTCTCGGTCAAGCCGCACTCGCTTGAGGTGCCGGAACCCGCGCCGGTGCCCGGCCGGGTCGAGGACGTCGCCGTCAGCATCGATGCCGACACCCTGCCTGCCCGGGTCTGCGAAGTCCTGCGCGAAGAGGCCGAGGTGGGTCTCGACGACGCCCAGGTCGTGGTCAGCGGCGGGCGGGGTGTGGGGGGACCGGAAGGATTCGCCTTGCTCAAAGAACTGGCCGCCGTGCTGGGCGGCGCCGTGGGCGCGTCCAGGCCGCCGGCCGACGAGGGCTGGGTGCCCATCTCCTGGCAGATCGGACAGACAGGGAAGACAGTGCGTCCTGCGTTGTACATCGCCGTGGCTATCTCGGGCGCCACGCAGCACGTGGCGGGCATGTCGGGGTCACGGACCATCGTGGCGATCAATCGCGACCCGAATGCGCCCATCTTCTCCGTGGCGCACCTGGGCATCGTCGGTGACTACCGGGCGATCGTTCCTCCGCTCGTCGCCAGGATCAAGGAACTGAAAGGGCCGTAGCCCGCCGGGCCGAGGAAGGGCTGAGGCCGGAGGCACCCGATCCCATGGCTCCCACCCGAGAAGTCTTCTGGAACATCCCGCGGCTCGGCGTGGTCATCATGTACCTGCTGGCCTTTGCGGCGGTGGCCGTCTGCGGGTACGGCGTGTATCAACACTATCGCACGTGGCGGCGGGGGAAGCCGGCCAGCCGGTTGACCCCGGTGGGACCCCGGCTGCGCGCGGTGGTGGTGCACGTGCTGGCCCACGGGCGTCTGCTGGCCGACCGGGTCGCAGGGATATACCATGCTGCCCTGTTTTGGGGATTCGTCTTCCTCTTCGCCGGGACCCTGGTGGTGTTTGTGCACCAGGACCTGGGTCTGCGCATCATGCAGGGGCCGTTCTACCTCTACTTCCAGTCGGCGGCGCTGGATCTGATGGGTCTCGCCGCGGCGGTGGGCGTGGCGGCCGCCCTCGTCGTACGCTACGGGCTCGGGTCGCCCCGGCTGCGGCGAGGAATCCTCTCCGACGCGCTGGTCCTGTGGCTGTTCGAGGGGATTCTCGTCACCGGGTTTCTCGTGGAGGGGCTGCGCATCGCCGGGACCAGGGATCCCTGGGGGCCCTGGTCCCCGGTCGGCTACGGGATCTCGGGGCTGATCGACGCCGCAGCCATCAGCGAGGCGACCATCCGTCTCGGTCACGCCGGCCTGTGGTGGCTCCATTTCCTGCTGGCCATGGTCTTCATCGCCTACATCCCGTTCTCCAAGCTGTTCCATCTGGTCCTGGCGCCGGCCAACGTCTACCTGCAGCCGCTGGTGAACCCGGCCGCCCCCGGCCGCATCGACTTCGACAAAGCCGAGCGCTTTGGCGCGGCGGCCCTCGGCGACCTGACGTGGAAGGACCTGTTTGATCTCGACGTGTGCACCGAGTGCGGGCGGTGCACCGCGGTCTGTCCCGCGACTGCCACCGGCAAGCCGCTGTCCCCAATGCACGTGATCCTGGACCTGCGGGAGGAGATGAAGCGCACGGGCACGGGCGCGGCCCCGGGCCGCGTGCTGGCCGGCGACGTCATCGCGCCGGAGGCCCTGTGGGCCTGCACCACGTGCATGGCCTGCATGGAGGCCTGCCCGGTGTTCATCGAGCACGTGCCCAAGATCGTGGAGATGCGTCGCCACCTGGTCATGGAGGTCGCGCAGATGCCGGACACCATGGAGGACGCCCTCCGCAGCCTGGAGGCCCGCACTCATCCATTCCGTGGGGCCGGGATCTCGCGCGCGGCCTGGGCGGAGGGGCTGGCGGTGAAGAAGCTGCCGCGGGGCGACCGGGCAGAATGGCTGCTGTGGGTCGGGTGCGCGGCGGCCCTCCACGAGCGCAATCACGCCACGCTTCGGGCGCTGGTCCGGGTGCTGGACGCCGCGGGAATGGACGTGGCCATCCTGGGTGACGAGGAGACCTGCACCGGCGACCCGGCGCGCCAGATGGGCAACGAGTATCTCTTCCAGACCTTCGCCCGGCAGAACATCGAGACGCTGGACCGGTACGGCGTGCGGAAGATCGTCACCCTCTGCCCCCATTGCTACAATACATTCAGGCATGCGTACCCCGAGCTGGGCGGTCACTACGAGGTCTGGCACCACACCCAGGTGCTGGCCCGCCTCGTCGACGAGGGGCGGCTGGCGCTCACCGGGTCGGCGGCCGCGACGATCACCTTCCACGACCCGTGCTACCTGGGCCGGCACAACGGGGAGTATGATGCACCACGGCACATCCTGCAGGCGCTGCCCGGCGCGCGTACCCGGGAGATGGCACAGAGCCGGCAGAAATCATTCTGCTGCGGTGCCGGGGGAGGGCTGTACTGGATGGAGGACCGGACCGGGCAGCGGATCAACCACGTGCGTACCGACCACGCGGTGGCGACGGGCGCGGAGATCGTCGCCACGGCCTGTCCGTTCTGCACGCTGATGTTGGAGGACGGCGTGAAGGCCCGCGGAACATCCATCCGGCCGATGGATGTGGCCGAACTGCTGGAACGCAGCCTCAGGGGGGAGCACCACTGATGGAGCCCTTGACCCGCCGACCTGCGGCACCCGCCGAGACGTTATCCGGGATCCCCGCCAAGGACGTGTACGGGCCCGAGGATCTGGCCGGCTTCGATCCGCGGCGCGATCTGGGCCGGCCCGGGGAGTATCCCTTCACCCGCGGCCTGCACCCCACCATGTACCGGGGCCGGCTGTGGACCATGCGCCAGT
>JACQTN010000322.1 GCA_016210785.1 Armatimonadota bacterium | reverse complement strand
GGTGGACGTCGTCACCGAGAAGGGCCTACGAGACCGCATCCGGGCCAAGGTTCTGGAAGAGGCCATACCGCTGTGAGGGATGACCTCGAGCGCCTGCGGCACATCCTCGAAGCCATCCAGAACATTGAAAGATATGTCGGGCGCGGCAAGAAAGCCTTCTTGAGCGACGAACTCTTGCAGGTCTGGATGGTCCGCCACATAGAAATCATTGGCGAAGCCGCCCGCGCCACGTCTTCGGTCTTCCGCGAGAATTACCCAGAAATCCCCTGGCATGATGTCATTGGCATGCGCCATGTCCTGGTCCACGACTACTTCGGGGTCGACCTCGATATCGTGTGGCAGGTGGTCGAGCACGACCTGCCTGATCTCAAGCGCAAGATCGAGCACATCGTGCGGACGCACGATCACCCCGATACTCCGAGAGGCCCATCGTGAGCCTTGCTGGCCAGCTTCAACTGGTGGCTGCCAAAGAGACCCGCCGCGTCATCGGCCTTATGTCCGGCACCTCCGTGGACGGCATCGACGCCGCCCTGGTGGAGATCTCCGGCGGCGGACCGTCCGCGCGGGTGCGGCTGCTGGCCTTCGAAAACGTCCCGTTCTCTACAGACCTGCGCGAGCGCATCCTCGCCCTGTGTTCGCCCGAGACCGGCACGGTGGACAAGGTTTGCGCCATGAACGCCGAACTGGGCGAGCTGTTCGCCCAGGCGGCTATGCGGGTCGCGGAGCGGGCGGGCCTCGGTATCGCCGCGGTGGACCTGATCGGCTCCCACGGCCAGACGGTCTGGCACATCCCCCCCGCTTCGGGCGTGCCTGGCGCGACGCTGCAGATCGGCGAGCCCGCCGTCATCGCCGAGCGGACCGGCGTGCTGACCGTGGCCGACTTCCGGGTGCGGGACATGGCCGCGGGCGGCATGGGCGCGCCGCTGGTGCCGTACGCGGACATCGTGCTCTTCGGCCACCCCGCCCGGGCCCGCGCGGTGCAGAACCTGGGCGGTATCGGCAACGTCACCGTGCTGCCGGCGGCGCCCACCATGGAGACAGTGTACGCCTTTGACACCGGGCCGGCCAACATGGTCATCGACGCGGTGGTAGAGATCGTCACCCGCGGACGCCAGACCTACGACCGCGACGGCGTCCTGGCCGGGCAGGGCCGGGTGCACGCGGATCTGCTCCGCGAGCTCATGGCGCACCCCTTCATCGCCCAGCCGCCGCCCAAGGCCACGGGGCGCGAGGAGTTCGGGGCACACTTCACGCGCCGCGTCCTCTCCCGCGCCCGCGACCTGCAGCTGGACGGCGCGGACCTGGTGGCGACGGCGACGGCCTTCACCGCCGAGTCCATCGCGGAGAACTACCGCCGCTTTGTCCTGCCCCGCCATCCCATCGACGAGGTGATCGTGGGCGGCGGGGGCAGCTACAACCCGACGCTGGTGCGCATGATCCGCGAGCGCGTGGGCGGCATCCCGGTGATGACCTGCGAGGACCTGGGCGTCAACAGCGACGCCAAGGAGGCCATCGCCTTCGCCCTCCTCGCCAACGACGCCGCGCTGGGGCTGCCCACCAACGTCCCCGGCGCCACGGGGGCGCGCCGCCCGGTGGTGATGGGGAAGTTCCTCCCGGGGCGCTGATCGGCGCGCCAGACAACGTCGAGGTGACCACCATGGAGCCGCGCTACGAGACGCTCGTCACCGAAGAAGTGAACCCGCGTACCCGCGACCTGGATGCGCTGCCCACCGAGGAGATCCTGCGCCGCATCAACGCGGAGGATCGCGGGGTGCCCGACGCGGTGGCCGCGGTGATCCCGGACGTGGCCAGGGCGGTGGAGGCCGCGGAGGACGCCATGCGACGCGGCGGCCGGCTGATCTACGTGGGCGCGGGGACCAGCGGGCGCATCGGGGTGCTGGACGCCACGGAGTGCCCGCCTACCTTCGGTGTTGGTCCCGAGGTGGTGCAGGCGATCGTCGCCGGCGGCGCGCCGGCGTCGGTGGCGTCCGCGGCGGGTGTGGAGGACGACAGGGAGCAAGGCGCGCGCGACGTGGCGGAGCGCGGCGTTGGTCCCGACGACGTGGTGGTGGGGATCGCCGCCAGCGGCACCACGCCCTACGTGCTGGGCGCCATGGAGGAGGCGCGCCGGCGCGGCGCCACCACCGTGGGCCTGTGCTGCAACCCCGCGGCGCCGCTGGCCACCATGGCCCGCATCGCCATCTGCCCGGTGGTCGGCCCGGAGGTCATCATGGGCTCCACGCGCATGAAGGCGGGCACGGCGCAGAAGCTCATCTTGAACATGCTCAGCACGACGACCATGGTCCGCCTGGGCAAGGTCTACCAGAACCTGATGGTGGACATGAAACCCCTCAACCGCAAGCTGGCCGCCCGCGCCCGCCGCATGCTGATGATCGCCGCGAGCGTGGATGCGCCGCGGGCGGAGGCACTGCTGGACCAGGCGCGGGGCAACCTGAAGGCGGCCATCGTGATGGCGGTGATCGGGTGTGCGTACGAGGACGCACTGCGCCGCCTGGAGCAGAGCGAGGGCTTCGTGCGGCGGGCCATCGCCAAGCGCAACTGAGCCATGCGCAGGCCCGGCTTCGCCGAGGCCGAGCATCATCTGTGATTCGGAACTCCCACGGTCGCGGGTGGGGGTTCGTGGGGGAGGCGAAGGGCCTCCC
>JACQTN010000333.1 GCA_016210785.1 Armatimonadota bacterium | reverse complement strand
GCCCGAGCGGTGGCTGACCACGCAGGCCAAGCCAGCGCGGCCCGCCAGGGCCATGCACTCCAGGGTCTCGCTGAGGGTGCCGATCTGGTTGAGCTTGATGAGGATGGCGTTGGCCGCGCCCAGCGCGATGCCGCGCCGCAGCCGTTCCGTGCTGGTCACAAACAGGTCGTCGCCCACGAGCTGCACGCGGTCGCCGAGCCGCGCGGTCATCTGCTGCCAGCCCTCCCAGTCGTCTTCCGCCAGGCCGTCCTCGATGGAGACGACAGGGTAGCGCTCCAGCAGCGTCTGGTAGTAGGCGATCATGGCCGCGGTGTCGCGCGTGGTGCCTTCTCCTTCAAAGCGATAGCGCCCGTCCCGGTACAGGTTGCTGGCGGCCACGTCCAGGGCCAGGGCGATGTGGTCGCCCGGGCGGTAGCCCGCCGCCCCGATCGCCTCCACCAGCAGGCCCAGCGCCTCTTCGTTGGTGGCCAGGTTGGGCGCGAATCCACCCTCGTCGCCCACGCCGGTGCTGAGCTTCCGCCCGTGCAGCAGGCGGCGCAGGTGGTGGTAAGTTTCCGCACCCATGCGCAGCGCCTCCGCGAAGGACGTCGCGCCCAGCGGGACCAGCATGAACTCTTGCACGTCCAGGGAGTTGTCGGCGTGGACGCCGCCGTTGATGACGTTCAACAGCGGCACCGGCAGCCGGTGCGCGGCGGCGCCGCCCACATAGCGGAACAGAGGCAGGCCCGCCGCCGCCGCCGCGGCCTTCGCCACGGCCAGCGACACGCCCAGGATGGCATTGGCACCCAGGCGTGACTTGTTGGCGGTGCCGTCGGCGTCGATGAGCCAGCGGTCGATGCCCCGCTGGTCGGTGGCGTCGCGGCCCACCAGCGCCGGCGCCATGTGCTCGTGGACGTTGGCCACCGCGCGGCGCACACCCTTGCCCAGGTAGCGCGCCTTCTCGCCGTCGCGCATCTCCAGCGCCTCGTGCACGCCGGTGGACGCGCCGGAGGGGACTGCGGCCCGCCCCGTGGTGCCGTCGTCCAGGACCACGTCCACCTCGATGGTCGGGTTGCCCCGGGAGTCCAGGATCTCGCGTGCCCTGATCTGTGCGATGGTTCTCACGGCACATCCTCCACGACCACGCGCTCGACGATCTCCACCAGGGGGGGCGCCGCCCTGTGACGCGTTCCCTTGTCCTCGGCCAGGGCGGCTACCCGGGCCACGACCCGGCGCGGCCCGAAATCGACCTCCAGCAGGTCGGCGACTTTGACCTCGTGCGACGCCCGGGCCTCGCGGCCGTTCACCGTCACCCTGCCGCGATCGCACAACTGATTGGCCAGAGTCCGGCGCTTGACCAGCCGGCTCATTTGGAGAAACTTGTCTAGCCGCATGTCACGCCCAGGGTATCGTCACCGCGCGCGCCGCCACATCGCCAGCAACTCGTCCAGGCTCCGCTCCGAGAGGGCGCGGCCCTCCGCGGCGGCCTGCGCCTCCAGCTGCTGGAAGCGCTCCATCACCCGCCGGCAGGCACCCCGCAACACCGTCTCCGCATCCACGTCTGCGAAGATGGCCACGTTCACCACCGTGAACAACAGGTCGCCTGTCTCCTCCGCGAGCCGGGTGCGGTCGGCCGGGTTTTCCGTGGCCGCGGCGCGTACCTCCGCCAGCTCTTCGGCGACCTTGTCCAGCGCCGCCGCCACGTGCGGCCATCGGAAGCCGGCGGCCATGGCGCGCTCCTGGATCTTCTGCGCCCACATCAGGGCGGGCAGCCCCCCCGGTACGCCCGCCAGCGCAGACGCGGGGCGCCCGCCCGCGGCGGCCTGCTCTTCCTGCTTGACCGCCTCCCAGCGGGCCAGCACCTGCGCGGCGTCATCCGCGGCTGCCTCGCCGAAGACGTGCGGGTGGCGCCGCACCAGCTTGTCGGCCAGACCTGCCACCACGTCGTCGATGGTGAACCGGCCGGCCTCGCTGGCCATCTGGGCGTGGAAGATCACCTGCAGCAGGAGATCCCCCAGTTCATCCTGCAGGCGCGCGGGGTCGGCGCGCTCGATGGCGTCCACGACCTCGTAGGCTTCCTCCAGCACGTAGGGACGGAGCGTCTCGTGGGTCTGCTCGCGGTCCCACGGGCAGCCGCCCGGGCCGCGCAGGCGCGCCATGAGGGCCACCAGGTGGGCAAAGGTGGCCCGGGCGGACTCCGCATTCATGGGGTCGGCATCCTCAGGACAGCCGGACGATCTTCGCACGCGACTTCACGTCCCGCAGCCACGCCTCGAACTGTTTTTCCTGGCGCTGCTCGGTGAGGATCTGCCGGATGCGGTCCCGGACCTCCTCGAACTGGGCCGGCCGCGCGCCCCGGCGTTCCTCCACGCGGATGATGTGGTATCCCTGTACGGTCCTGATGAGGTCGCTCAACTCGCCAATCTTCAGGGTGGAGGCGGCCTTCTCCACTTCCGGCGGTAGTTGCCCCCGGCCGACCAGGCCCAGGTCGCCTCCGCGCTCGCGGCCGGCGGGATCGATGGAGTGCTGCCGGGCCAGGGCGGCGAAGTCCTCCCCGCGCTGCAGCCGGCCCAGCATCACGCGGGCCTCGGGCTCGCTGCGCAGGACGATCTGGCGTACGCGCGTCTGGTCGGCGCGATCGAACTGGGCGCGGTTCTGCTCGAAGTGCAGTTGCAACTCCTGCTCGCCGACCGCCACGCTCCGCGTCACGTAGGGGCGCAGCTTGCGCGCCGTGGCGTCGATGCGGATGCGGTCGCGCAGGTCCACCAGGGTGAGCCCGCGGTTGCGCAGCGCCTCCTGGAACTCCGCGGGCGACCCGAAGTTCTGCCGTACCTCCTCCAGGCGCTGCTCTACCTCCTGGTCGGTGGCCTCCAGCCCGAGCCGCCGCGCCTCCCGCATCAGGATGCGGCGGTCGATCAGGGAGTCGACGATGGCGCGCGTGAACTGCTCCCGCTGCGCCTGGCCTTCCTTGCCCTCAAAGGACAGGCCGTACTGCCGGGCGACCAGCCCCACTTCCGCGGAAACTGCCCGCGCGTAGATCACGTCGCCGTTGACGATGGCCGCGATGGCGGTGTTGCGCCCCATGGCCGAGGTCAGCCAGGTGGCGCCCACGGCGGCGACCACGGTCACCACGATGATCACCACCGTCCACGCGTGTCGTTTCATGTTTGCGCTTCCCTCGCTTTCCCGTGGTCGCAGGCAGGCCGCGGCGCGCCCGCTGCCGGGCGGGCGGTGAGGTTGTCGGAGAGCCTGCGCGGTCGGTGTCGCTGGATCACGCCGCCAGAGGTACCGGTGATGCGGTCACGCGCGCACCACCTCCCGCTGTCCGGTCAGGCGGATCAGCGTCTCCAGCGCCTCGCGAATCCAGCGGGCCCGGTCGCCGAAGTCCTGCGCGCCGGTCCGCAGTACCACCGCGTCCGGCATCTGGGAGACGCGGCCGTGCAGCGCCGTGCGCAGCGCCTTCACTTCGTGCGGCGCGAAGGCGCGGGCGGCCGCGAGTCGCAGCAGCACCCGGCCGTTCTCCTCTGCTACCGACGCCACCCCGGCGCGCCGGCACAACGCGCGCAGCCACACCACCTCCATCAGATTCGCCACCGGCGCGGGAAACTCCCCGTAGCGGTCGCGCAGCTCGTCGGCGGTCTCCGCGGCCTCTTCCACGGTGCGGGCCGCGGCCATCCGG
>JACQTN010000332.1 GCA_016210785.1 Armatimonadota bacterium | reverse complement strand
GCTCTACCACGCTCACCGGCACGTTCCACGTGCCTGCAAGGTGCGTGATCGTACCGCGCTCGCCGGACTTACGGCGCCCACGGCGCACCGAACACACGGCGCCCCCGCGGGAGAGGGGGTTGTCTTCTGGCGCACTCACCGGAACATGTCCTTCGACGGCTCGCGCACCAGGGGCGCGGCACCACCCTCCCCGTGCTCGATGCGGGCACCGCGGATCAGCACCAGCGGCCGTCCCTCATCCGCCTGCCCCATCAGCAGCGTGGCCGCCGACGACAGCTCGTCCGCCACCGCCTCGATGGTCACGCGCAGCAGGTAGCCGTAGCGGTCAGGCTGGCCGATGTAGCTGCTGAGCACCGACATCCCCGCGGCACCGATGCACACGCCGATCACGCCCTCCCGGAAGGGACGCCCGTGCGTGTCGTTGATGAGCACCGCCACGTCGGCGCCGAACGCCCGGCGCATCGCTTCCCGGATGGCGGCCGCCGACGCGTCGGGATCGCGCGGCAGCAGGGTCACGTAGTCCTCACCGAGCCCCACGTTGGAGTGATCCACCCCGGCGTTGGCGCAGATGAAGCCCAGCCGGTGCTCGGCGATGATGAGCCCCGGCCGCGTCCGCACCACGGCCCGCGACTCGCGCAGGACCACCTCCACCATGCGCGGGTCCCGGTCCACCTCCGCCGCGATCTGCACCGCGCGCGGGCTGGGGGTCACCTCGGCCAGGTTGACGACGCTGCCCTCCGCCTTGCTGACAACCTTCTGGGCCACCACCAGCACGTCGTCATCCTGGGGGAGGGGGCCGTCGCGGCGCAGCACCTCCGCGATCGTCTGCGGGAGGTCGTCGCCGGGGACGATGTCGGGGAAGCCCTCTGGGGCGGCGACCTCGAGCCGCCTCATAACCCGACGAGGCGGTAGGTCAGGCTCCGCCGCTTGAGGCGCCGGTTCAGGTACAGCAGGAGCACCGTCATGCGCTCCAGCGTGTGGGTCTGCGAGAGCGGGCCGCAGTCGATGGCGCGGGTGCCGATCTGCTGAACCAGTTCCACCACCCGGGCCTTCGCCTGGGCGTCGTCTCCACAGATGAAGACGTCGCCCTCCAGTGGCTTCTCCGCGTCCGCCAGCAGATGCGCGGGGATCGTCTGGAAAGCGGCCACCACCGGCGTCCGCGGTCCCAGGAGCTTCTGCGCCGCCTCCGCCGCAGACCCTTCCGGCACCGGCACCACCGCGGGCACCCCCCCGAAGGCCACCGGCACCGTGATGTCGACGAGCACCTTGCCGGCCATGGCGTCCTTGAGGTCGGCCACCATGGCGCGGTGCCCCTCAAACGGCACGCTGATCAGGACGATGTCGGCCTCCGCGGCCGCCGCGGGGTTCAGCATCCCCGTGACCCGGGGCGCGCCCACCGCGGCATTTGCCTTGCCCGCCGCGTCCTGCGCACGCTGGGCGTCGCGCGACCCGATGATGATGTCCACGCCGGCGCGGGCCCACCGCATGGCCAGCCCGAACCCCTCCTTGCCCGTTCCTCCGATGATGGCAACGCGCATCCGTGTCTCCCTACAAGGAATGCCTGCCAACATACTCTGGCCTTGCGTTACTTCGTGCTCGACCCGTGAGCCGGGGGGTACGTTCAACTCCGCCACAAAGTGCACCGTTTCGCCCCGCTCGCCGCCGCCGACGCGCCCGGAAATCCGCTGTTCGAATCTGCGGTGACCCCCCCGACATATCTGCAGACCTTCAGTCCGTCCCCCGGGTCCCCCAGATATCTCCGACACTCACTTTCTGGAATTTTCCACTGCCGTCACTCTGGTCCCGCCACGGCGATGACGCACGCGTCGGTGGGGAAGCGTCGCCGGGCCGCCTCCTGGATCTGCGGTGCGCCGATGCCGCGGACGATGCCCGGGAACCGGAGCAGGTAATCGAGCCCCAGCCCGTACAACTCGATGTCGGCCAGCGCCTGCGCCATGCCCTGGTTGGTCTCCAGGCGCAGGGCCAGGGAGCCGGACAGGTAGTTGCGGCAGTCCTCCAGTTCCCCCGCGTCGATGGGCTCGGTCTGCAGGCGCTTCACCTCGTGGAGGATGCTGTCGATGGCACGCTCCACGTTGACGGGATTGACGCCGGCGCGGGCCATCCACGGCCCCGGCAGCAGGCCCGCGTGCAGCCGGCTGTAGACGTAGTAGGCCATCCCCTGCTTCTCGCGCACGTTGGCGCCCAGGCGGCCCATCATCCCCAGCCGGCCCAGCATGATGTCTGCCATCATGACCTCGTGATAGTCGGGGCTGGTGCGGGTGATGCCCGGCACGCCCAGGGCGATGTCGGACTGGCTCTTGCCCGGCAGCCCCACGGCCTCCCGCACCGGCGCGCGCGGCAGGCTCACCGGCGGCACCGCGGGCACGGCGCCGTCTCCGGCGGCCGGCCACGTGCCCAGAGTCTGCTCCACCAGCGCCGCGGTGGCGTCGGGATCCACGTCGCCCACCACCGCCAGGATGGCACCATCGGGACGGTACCAGCGGCGGTGGAACTCCAGCAGGTCCTGCCGGCGCAGCCCGGCCACCACGTCCGCTGCACCTTCGGGGAACCGGTGGTGCGGATGGTCGGGCGGGTACGCCAGCCGGCGGAAGACGCGCTCGGCCACCCGCTGCGTGTCCTGGCCCATCTCGCGCAGCACGGTGAGCAGTTCGCCGCGGACCTTCTCAACTTCGTCCTCCGGAAACGCCGGCGAGGTGAGCACCTCCGCCACGATGCCCAGCACGGTCGCGGCATCCATGACCAGCGTGCGCGCGCTGAACCCGGTCACCTCCTGGTGGGACTGGATCGCCAGCGTCGCGCCCAGGCGGTCCAGCGCCTCCCCGATCTGGTGCGAGGTCCGGCGCTCCGTGCCGCGCTCCAGAGTCGCGGCCACGAACCGGGCCAGGCCCGCCTGCTGCGGCGTCTCGGTCATGGCGGCGGCCCGCGCGTAGCCGTGGAACACCACCGAGGCGTTGGCCGGGTTGCGGTGCACCAGCAGGACCAGGCCGTTGCGCAGCACGCGGCGCAGCACCGTGTCGGGCGTGATGCGCACAGCGCGCGTCGCCGCGGTGCTGTGCGGGACGCCGTGAGGATCGTGGGAGGTCCACCAGGCGGGCGGCGACGGGGCGTACGCTGCCGCGGCTGGCCGCGCCGCGCTGCCCGCGCCCTCGGGGATGAACCAGCCGGTGGTGCGGGCGCGGCGGTCGAAGTAGCGCCGGGCAGCCGCCTGCACCGCCTCCGCATCGACCGCCTCCAGGCGGTCCATGATCTTGTGGTACAGATCGAGAGAATCGACGATGGCCGCCGCGCCCAGCAGCACCGCCTGCCCGAAGACGCCGTCGTGGGCGTAGGCACACTGCGCGCGGGCCTGCTTCTTCACCTTGGCCAGCTCCACCTCGCCCACCGGCTCTTCGCACAACCGCGCGATCTCGTCATCCACCGCGCGTTCCACCGCCTCCGGGTCCACACCGGTGCGCACGGTGGCAGTCATGTGGAAGAGCGTGGGGTCGATGCGGGTGCTGTAAGCGGAGGACGCCTCGGTGGCGAGCCCGCGGTCCACCAGGGCCCGGTACAGGCGCGAGCTGCGGCCTCCCGGCCCCTCGGAGAAGACGACGCCGCGGAAACCCGACAGGATCCCGTCCAGCACCCTCAGCGCGGCGTGGTCGGGATGCGACGCCGCCGGCGCGTGGAAGGCGATGTGCAGGTAGCCGGTGGCGCCCGGCCGCCGCACGATGACGCGGCGCTCCCCCTCCGGCCGGGGCTCGTGCACGCGCACGTCGGGGACGGCGGGCCCGCGGGGGATGGAGCCGAAGTATCGCTCGATCAGGTCGCGCAGCACCGTGCGGTCGAAGTCTCCCGCCACGACGGCCACGGCGTTGGCGGGATGATAGTGGGTGCGGTAGTGCCGGTAGAGGTCCTCGCGGGTGATGGCGCGCAGGTCTTCCTTCCACCCGATCACCGGGTAGCGGTACGGGTGCGCCTTCAAGGCCGCGGCCTCCACCTCCTCGCTGAGGTAGAACTGGGGGAAATTCTCCAGGCCCTCCCGCTCGGAGATGATCACCGTGCGCTCGCCGTCCACCTCCTGCGGGTCGAAGAGCGCGTTGTGCATCCGGTCGCTCTCCAGGCGCAGGGCGAGTTCCAGATGCTCGCTGGGAAGGACCTCATAGTACGCGGTGTAGTCCTTCCAGGTGAAGGCGTTCCACGACCCGCCGTGGCGCGCCACGATCCTGGGCAGGTCTCCCTTGGCGAAGTTGGTGGTGCCCTTGAAGAGCATGTGCTCCACCCAGTGGGAGACTCCGGTAAGGCCGGGCACCTCGTTGCGGCTCCCCACCCGGTACCACACCCATAAGGTGGCCACGGGGGCGGTGTGGGTCTCGCTGAGAACGACCCTGAGCCCGTTGCTGAGCGTGTGTTCGATGAGGTCCGGCATCCCGTGCTCCTGAAGGAATGGCCTCCTGGGGGTCCTCCGCGATTGTCCCCTATCCCGCGCGACCCGTCAAATCGGGCCACGGCTCTCCGCGGCGTCCAGGTGTGCTTCGACGGGCGCGGCCCGGCCCCCTGGACGCCCGGGGCCTGCGCGGCTGCGGGTGTCCGGCGCCCCGGGTGCGCCCGCGTACCCGGCCCTGGCCGCCGGGGCCCCGCGCCGAAGCCCTCGCGGGTCGCCTACGTCGAACACGCGAGCGCGCCTCTTGCCTCCCGGGACGTCTGAGCGGCTGGCCCGCATCGTGCGCTGCGTCTGGCGGGGACCCCGGGATGGTATCAGGCGGGGACAGCTCCAAGCGGTGACCGCGTCCGGAATTCGCCCCGGACGCCGCTGCCCCCTGCTCAGCGTGCTCCCTCCTCGTTCTTCCGGCTTTCACCCCGCGCCGCTCCGCCTCTGCGCTCCCGCCGGACCGGCTCCCGGGCGCGACGCGCGTCCGCACGGTCCGTCCGCGGTTCCCTCCCGGAACAGGAAGTACGCCGGCGCGCGCCAAAACAACGCCTCGTGGCTGCCATGATCCTCCCATCCAGCCTCGCCCGGTACCGCCGGCGTGTCCTGGCCGGTCACCGGGTCGCCTCCGAGCGGGCCTGCCTGCGTTTCGTGAACGCCATGGGCTTCTGCTACGCATTCACGCGCGGCCCCGGAGACCTGCCCGGGCTGTTCGACGTGCTGGCCACCCGCAGCGTGGGCCGCATGTGGGACTGGGCATGGACCTGGAAGGAAGAGCTCCCGCGGCGGAAGCGCCTGTACTACGGGAAGGTCATCCGGCACAAGCCGACCTACATCTCGCTAGACTGCCTGCCCCACTTTTACGCGCTGTCAGGCAACGTCGGCGAGCCCGACGACTGCCTGGTGGCCTATCGAGCAGGCCGGGTGACGCGGCTCGCCAAGGAGATCTACGAATTCCTGGCCGCGCGGGGCCGGGCGTCTACGCGGGACCTGCGTCAATTCTTCGACCCGGAGGGGAACGCCCTGGGCCAGCGCCTGCAGCGGGCGCTGCGGGAACTGCAGGAAGGGTTCTTCATCGTGAAGGTGGACGAGGTGGGCGACAACCCGGGAAACTACGCCTATGTCTGGGACACCTTCCCGCGGTGGCTGCCCGCCGCCGTCAACCGCGCCGGCTCCATCACAGAGGCCGAGGCCGCGGCGGCGGTGCTGGAGCGATACCTGGGCATCGTGGGCGCGGCCGCGGAGGAGGAGATCTGCGATCTCTGGGGCTGGCCGGCGCCCCTGCTGCAGCGTGCCCTGCAGCGGCTGGGCGGCCGGGTCGCCACCGCCCAGATCCGGGGAAGAGGCCCGGCGCTCTGCCGGCAGGACCTGCGGACAGGCCTGTGAACCCCCTTACTTCGCCTTGCCGCCACCGAACCGGCGGCGGAAATCGTCGGCCAGCGCGTCACCCACGGCTGCGAGCAGGTTGCCCACGATGGGATGGATGACGATACCCGGAAGTGCTCGGTGCAGCGCCTCCGGCGATCAAATCGCACCTGCTTTCTGCATGATCACCGTACCACGCGAGCCGCGCTGACCCGAAGTCCCTGCCTTCCCCGGGTTGCCATTGGCACCAGGACTCAGTCATGTCTCCCCATCTGCCCGGTCCACGCCAAGTATGACGTCAGGGCGGTGCCAGCTGGCGCGCGGATCATCGACAGTGCCGCAGGATGGTTAAACGAACCCCAGAAACCTGATCGTAACAGTTCCTCCCGCAGTCGAGGCATCGCGCTGCACGTTGCAAATTGC
>JACQTN010000330.1 GCA_016210785.1 Armatimonadota bacterium | reverse complement strand
TCCCACCACCTGTTCATGGGCCTGGGCCACGGCCCGAACGACCAGGGCATTCGCGTTCGTCTGATAGGGCGGAACCCAGTCGGGGATGGGGTTGAGCATGAAGATCTCGATCTCCACACCCGGATGGCTCTTCCGCAGTGGAGCGACGAAGGCCTCGATGTCCCGGCGGATGGATGGTACGGTCACCCCCCGCGGCCCGCGTACGCACATCACCAGCGAGCATTCGTCCAGGTACAGCCCAGAGCGGAACTCGTATCCTCCGCCGATCCATGAGACGTTGACCAGAGGCGGCAGGCCGCCCGCGGATTCCCGGTCGTCCACCGTGATCTTCATCTCACCCGCGCGCTGGAGAAACTCCCCGACGACCGGGGCCACCGAGCGGCCGCGCTCGGGAAACGCCACGTGGGTCGGCCGGCCGCGGAACGTAACGCGAATGTCGGTGCAACTGGTGTGAGCGGTCATGATCTGAAGATCGCTGGCCTCGCCGACGATCGCGGCATCGGGGCGGATACCCTGCTCCAGAAGGTAGCACGTGCCCCGGCTGGCTTCCATCTCTGCCGAGACCGCGGCCACCATGAGGTCACCCTCTAACCGGATGCCGCTCCTGCGGATTGCGGCGGCTGCGTGCACCATCGCCGCGAGCGCCGCCTTCATGTTGAAGGTGCCGAGGCCGTACAGATAGCCGTCTCGCACCTCGCCGCTGAATGGGTCCAGCCCCAGGGCGGAGTATCCTGGCGGCACCGGCTCGGTATCCAGGTGGCCGTTGAGCATCAATGTCGGCGCGCGCCCGGCGCCCCGCACCCGGCACACCACGTTGTACCGCCCGGCCGTCACGCCGTAGCCTCGCAACTCGAAGAGTTCCACTTCGAGCCCGGCCTCTCGTGCCCGCCGGGCCAGGAGCAGCGCCACCTCGCGCTCGCTGCCCGCGATACTTGGTGTTCGGACCAGTTCTGCGGCCAGATTGATGACCTCGTCGGCGTCGATCAGACCCATGATCTTCTGCTGTGTCTCGTTCATCTCACTTGCCTCGTCAAAACGGCGGAAGTCTCCGTCAAAAGGCCAGCACTCGTGCCGGATTCTTCACCAGCATCTGGTCGATTTCGCTCTCTCTCACGCCACGGGTTCGCAGTGCCGGGATGATCTCGCGCAGCACGTGGTCGTATCCAAACCCGCCGTGCCGGCGCCAATGAGAGCGCAGGCAGACATCCTGTGAGAGCATGAGGTGGCCGGCACCTACTGCGTCGAGAAGGCGCAGCAGGTCCTCTATACGTTGCCTGTCGGGGTAGAGATAGTGCTTGCCGAAACAGTCGTAGGCCAGGTTGGCGCCTCGGCGGGCCAGCGTGATCTGGTCGTCGAGCGCGATCTTCCCATCGGCGTGTCCAAAGATGACCCGGTCCAGTTCGACCTGCTCGCGATCCAGGACCGCCAGCTGGTCGAGCGCCTGGTGCCCGGCATGCAGGGTGATGGCCGTGCCGGTCAGCCGGTGCGCCCGGGCGGCGGCCTCGAGCACCTTCTCCTGGAGCGGTGTGGGTTTCTCCCCGGGTGACACGAAGGCCGTGCCGAAGCCGAGTTCGCCAATGACACCAGCCCGCACACCGCTGCCTTTGATCCCCTGAAGGACCTCCGCGGCCATCAGGTCGGCCAGCCGCTCCGCGGGCCATTCCGCGACGAAGGGCGGATACATCGGCTCAAGGTAAAACCCGGTCCCGGCGATGATGTGCAGGCTTGAGACTTCGCCGAGCCGGCGGAGTCCTATGGGGTTGCGTCCCATCCCGATTACGGACACTTCAACGACGGCCTGCCCGCCAGCCTGCTTCAGGTAGAGCAGTTCGTCCAGCGCACTGGCCTCATCGTCCAGCAGCGCCTCGGGTTGCGGCAGAAGCGGGCGGAGGTCCACGAAGAGATGCTCGTGGATCATCGTCCTGCCGAGATCTTCCGGCCGGATGAAGCCGCAGACAGTTACGATCGAGGACATGGCGCGCTCACCTGAGATGCTTCCCACGCACCTCGGGAGGGGTTGCCCTCATGTCTTGAAGCGAGGATCGAGGATGTCGCGGACGGCATCGCCCACGAGGTTTACGGCGAGTACTGACAGCATGATGGCCACGCCGGGGAAGGTGCCCAGCCACCAGGCGTTGGAGATGTGGCTGCGGCCGTCCGCGAGCATGTTGCCCCAACTCGGCGCAGGCGGCTGCACGCCGAGTCCCAGGAAACTCAGGCCGCTCTCCAGCAGAACAATTTGGGCAATGGTGAACGTCCAGATCACGATGAGCGGCGACAGGACATTGGGCAGGATGTGCCGGAACAGCACGCGCGGCGGGGCGGCACCGATCGCTACAGCTGCCCAGACGTACTCCCGCTCCCGCGTCGCCAGAGCGTCTCCTCTCGCTACGCGGGCGTAACTGACCCAGCCCCACAGGGAGAGCGTGACCGCCAGGGTGGGGATGCTGGTGCCCACCACGGCGATGATGGCGATGGCGATTACGATAAAGGGAAAGGCAAACTGCGTGTCCGCGGTCCGCATGATGAGGCTGTCCACCCAACCGCCCGCGTAGGCGGCGACCAGCCCCAGCACTGTTCCGTAGATCGCAGAGACCGTGGCGGCCATCAGGCTCAACGGTAGGGTCAGGCGTGCGCCCCAGACGATCCGGGTCAGCACGTCCCGGCCCACCTGGTCGGTGCCCAGCGGGTGGTTCAGAGTCCCCTGCGCCCCCCAGAAGGGCGGGCGCAGGCGCCGGGTAATGTCCTGCTCCAGCGGATCTGGGAGCGGTAGCAGCGGTACCGAAGCCGCCGCAACTAGCGTGACCGCCAGGATGGCGAGTCCAATCATCGCGGGGGGATTGCCGACCAGTGCCAGGAGAGTGCGGCGCCCGCCGCCATCGCGCCATCGGATCATCCCGCGTACCCGACCCGTGGGTCGACCAACCTGTAGAAAAGGTCGACGGCGAAGTTGATCAGAACCACCCCGACCGCGACCACAAAGACGATGGCCTGGACAAGCGGGTAGTCGCGTTGCGTCACCGCCTGGATGAGCAGGTAGCCGATGCCTGGCCAGGTGAACACGGTCTCGGTGATGACCGCGCCGCCGATCAACTGGCCGAGTTCCAGGCCGATCACGGTGACGACAGGGATCAGCATGTTACGGGCGGCGTGTCGGTAAATCACGGTCCGTTCCCCCAGGCCTTTGGCACGCGCCGTGCGAACGAAGTCCTCGCCCAGCGTCTCCAGCATCCCGGAGCGAACCAGACGCATCAACTTGGCCAGCGGCAGCGCTCCCAGGGCAAGCGTGGGAAGGACGAACTGCTCCGGGCGGCCGTACCCGAAGGACGGCAGCCACCGCAAATGCACCGCGAAGAAGAGGATGAGGAGCAGCGCCAGCCAAAAGACCGGTACCGTTTGTCCCAGCAGGCCCAGGACGGCCAGGAGGTGGCTGGCTGCCGCTCGCCGACGCACGGCGATTGCGATCCCGATGGGAAACGCCAGCACGACCGCGAAGAGCATGCTGGCCAGGGCGAGCTGCAGTGTCGGCATCAGATGCCCAGCGACGACCTTCAGCGCGGCCTCGTTGTACCAGAGCGACGTCCCGAAGTCGAGGCGAGCCAGCTTGCCCAGGAAGGTCAGATACTGCACGGAGAGCGGTGCGCTTAACCCCAGAGCGCGCCGCAACTCCTCCACTTGCTCCCGTGTCGCGGTGGGCCCCGCCAGCAGCGCCACAGGATCGCCGGACAACCGGAGCAGGAAAAACAGGATCGTGCTGATGCCGAACACCACCGCTGCCAACTGCAGCAGGCGCCTCCCAAGGTACGCCAACATGTACGTCGGCCCGGTCCGGCCTCAGGTCTTGGCGATGCTGTCGAACGTGATGATGACGTCCGGCCGCGCCGTGAAGCCCTGCACCCGGCGGCTGGCCGCGTAGACGTTGGCCGGCTGCAGCACGAACATTGCCGGCGGATCCTCGCGGAGCACCGCCGCCGCCTGCTGGAGCTGCTGTAGGCGGCGCTGCGGGTTCATCTCGGTCCGGCTGGCCCGGTACAGCCGGTCGAACTCCGGGTTGTTGTACCGCTTCTCCGGCCGGCTGGAGTCGAACCAGTTGAGGGCGAAGTCGGCGTCCATCACTTGGTAGTACGCCGGTGCCCACGCGAACATTGCTCCGCGCCCGCCCTTGTCGTCGTAGAACTTCTGCGCGAAGACCGCGAATTGCAGGATCTCGATCTTCGCGCGGACGCCCACGCGCTGGAGATAGCCGACGACGGCCTCGGTGATCTCCTTGTCGTTGGGGTTGGCGCCCTGCGTGGTGGAAATCACGGTGTCGAAACCGTTGGGGTACATGGCCTCGGCCAGCAACTGGCGGGCCTTGTTGGGATCGTAGGGATAGGCGGGGACGTTGGGCGCAAACCCGAACGCGTCGGAGCCGACCAGTTGTCCCTGCGCCGGGCGTCCGTAGCCGCGCATGATCTCCTTCACCAGCGCTTCCTTGTCGATCGCGTAGTTCACCGCCTGCCGCACCTTCTTGTCCTTGAAGGGGGTCAGGCCCAGGATGCTGCCGAGTTCGTACATGAAGACCGCGCCGCGGACGGCGCTGCTCACGGCGAAGCCGCCGCGCTGCAGGTCGGCGGCCTGATCCGGCGGGACGCCGTCGATCAGGTCCACCTCCCCGGTTTTGAGGGCGGCCACCCTCACGCCTGGCTCCGGCATGTTGCGGATGATGACCTCCGCCACCTTCGGCGCACCCCGCCACGAGTTGGGCCCCGCGGCCAGCGTGATGGCGGTCCCCCGGGCGAAGGCTTTGAACTGGAACGCGCCGGTGCCGACCGGCTTTGCCTCGAACCCGGCCGCCCCCGCCTTCGCTACGTAGTCGGCGGGCACGATGAACAGTGTGGACAGCCGCTTGGGCAGGATCGGGTCGGGCTCCAAGGTGATGATGCGCACCGTCATGGCGTCCGGCGTCTCCACGGTCTTGACGCTTGCCACCCGCGTGCGGATCGGCAGCTTGTTGTCGGGGTTGAGGGCGCGCTCGATGGTGAACTTGACGTCCCTAGCCGAGAACCCGTCTCCGTTGTGGAACCTGACGCCGCTGCGCAGCCGGAACTCCCAGGTGGTGTCGTTCACGTTCCGCCAGGACGTGGCCAGGGCCGGCTCCAGAACGGTGGGGTCGGTCACCTTCACGGTGACCAGGGGGTCGAACATCGCGTAGTACGGGATGGTGGCGGGGGCCGCGACGAGCCGGTGTGGGTCGAGCGTGGGCGCGATCGAGCCCATGCCCACCGTCAGCCTGCCGCTGGGCGCGGCGCCGGCCCGCGCCGGACGCGCCCCGAGCGCCGGCGCGAGGGCGAGCGCGCCGGCGCCTCCGGCGGCCATTCTGAGCAGATCCCGCCGGGTGAGCCGCTCACCGCAGCGCCGCTGCGTCCGCTCCAGTCTGTCATCGTCCATCTCCGTCAACCTCCCTTGTCCGGGATCAAGGCGACCACTTCGATCTCGATCAAGATCTCCTTGCCCATCCCCAGCTCGTTCACTTCCAGGATCGTGCCGGGTGGGTGGCCGTGGGGGAAGAAGAAGTTGCGCACCCGGTCCAGTGTGGGGAACCAGTCCAGGTCGAGGATGTACGTGGTCACAAACAGAATGTGGTCAAGCGACGACCCCTGCTCCTCCAGGAGTTCCCTGACCAGGTTCCAGGTGTACCAGGTCTGCGCCGCGATGGGTCCCTCGCGGGTGTCGATGTTGAGCCGGCCCGTGGCCAGCTTGGCCCGTACGTCGGCCGGCAGGTCGTCGTAGCTGCGGATGACCTTGCCAGAAATCGGATCGACCGCGATCTGCCCGGAGAGGAAGAGCAAGGGGCCGGCCCGTCGGCCCAGCTTGTAGTGGCCGACCTGTTTGGGCAGCAGTTTCGAAGTAATGTCCTGGATCTTCCACATAGTCACATCCTCTCCGGTGTCACCGATCCCAAAGTTTCGGGACAGGTGATCTGGCGGGCCTTCACAATTCGACGATCGCGACCCCACGGAACGGTGAGCCCGTCCCGTTGCGGAACCTTAGAGGAAGTCCGACGAACCAGAACTCGTGCTTCGGGATGCGGTCGACGTTGGCTAGGTTCTCAATGTTGAGGATCTCGCGCTCACGACACACGATGTGCGCCGGCTGCACCTTGATCTGTGACACCTCGCGCCAGCTGTCAATGGACGGCGCGTCCGCGCCGATGGCGACGGCGCCCAGATCGTTCAACCTTTCCGTCGCCTCGCGATCCAGGCCGGGATAGTCGCGCACGTAGGCGAAACGGTCGGCGCGGTATTTGCCATACCAGCCCGTGTGGTACAGCACCACCGACTGCGGGCGGATCCGCGCGCCGGTCTTCCGCAGCGCGTCGTCCACGTCAACCCGGGTGATGTACTCGTTAGGTGCCTTATGCGAGAAATCCAGCCAGACACCCGGCGCCATGAACCACGAGAGGGGCAGCGCATCGATGGAACGCGCCCCCGGGTCGGTGACGACGTGGTTGATCGCGTCGACGTGTGTGGACGAATGGTCGCACATGGTGAAGCCGACCACGCGGTAGGAGTAGGGCGCCTTCGTCAAGCCCAGCCGGATAGTCTCCTCGTGGGTGAGGTGGTCCCACATCAGCGTGCGCTGATGACCGGGGAAGGTCGGGTCGTCTGGCGAAATGGTGTGGCTGAGATCGGTCACCAGCACTCGGCGACCGAGGAACTCTAGCTCGACCTGCTCCTGATAGGGCGGGCAGCACGCCTTCGACACGGTGCTTTCCTATTCTACAGCCGGCGCGCTGCTCCCTGTCCGACCGTGGCGGTCCGCGGCCGGACGGTGCCTACAGCGTTCGCCCGCCGTCCACGACGAAGGTGCGTCCGGTCACGAAGTCGCCATCGGCGGCAAGATAGACAGCCAGCCTGGCGATGTCCTCAGGTTGGCCCACCCGCTTCAGCGGCGTCGCCGCGGCGCTCCGCTCCTTCTGTTGCGGCCCCCACTGCGCCGTCCACCGCGTGTCGATGAATCCCGGGGCGATGCCCACCACGCGGATGCGGGGCGCCAGGGCGATGGCCAGCGATCGAGTCAGCGTGTTCACCGCCGCTTTGGAAGCGCAGTAGGGGATGGAACTCCCCCGGCCGAAGGCCGCCACCGAGGAGATGTTGATGACCACGCCGCCGTCCTGCATGATCCGGCTGGCCGCACGCGTGCACAGAAAGAGGCCCTTCACGTTCACGTTGAAGATGCGGTCCCAGTCCCCTTCGGTGATCGCCTCCAGGTTGGCCAGATCGACGAATACGGTGATGCCCGCGTTGTTGACCAGGATGTCCAGACGGCCGAAGCGATCCGCGACCTCCGTGATCATCATGTCGACCTGGGTGCTGTTGGAGACGTCGGCGCGGACCAGCGTGGCCCGGCGGCCCATCCCGCGGATCTCCTCCGCTGTCTCCTGCGCCTGGGCCTCCGACCGGCTGTAGTTGACGGCCACGTCGGCGCCCTCCCGCGCGAACGCCAGGCTGATGGCCCGGCCGATGCCGGTACCGCCGCCGGTGACCAGCGCCGCCTTTCCCGCCAGTCTCACGCGACATTCACCTCCGCGAAACGGTTGATCTGCAATCACGGATCATCGATGGCGTTCGGCCCAGTCGGCGACTCTGTTAGCGCTGGCAAGACGCATGAGGTGAGGCACGTTCTCAAAGTCGGAGTCGAAGCTGGCAATCGCGCCAATTCCCAGTTCCTCGGCCACCAGGATGATCAACGCATCGTTGAAGTTGCGCCGCCCTGAAGTAGCGCGGACATCGTTCAAGACGCGACCATACAGGCGACGGACCTCTTGAGAGATCCAGGTGATGTGGTCGGGGGGAATATGTTGCTGCATCTGATCGAGGAGGGCAATCAACTGCCTGCTCTGCCGTCGCTCATGGTGGCGACGCGCCAGGGCACTAAGAGTTTCGGCCACGACTACGTCTAGATAGATAGCTTCCGCGCCGGCGTCTGTGAGCGCCTGGCCAAGGGCGGTCGCGTCATCGTGCAGGGTGTCGCGCCGGTCGAGGGCGGCGATCAGGTAACTGCTGTCCAGGAGGACTCTAAGGTTCATGCACCCGCTCGGTGTCCTCCATGGCATCACCTCCAAGTGCCACCAGACCTTCCAACCGCCGAACCTCTCTCGCCGGAACCGTGCGCACGACGATTCGCGTGCTGACACGCGGGCGTAGGATGACTTCCTCCCCGCGTACCTCCAGTTCGACGATATCGCCGGGCTGTAATCCGAGTTGCATACGCACAGCCTTCGGCAGCGTCAGTTGCCCCTTGGCATTGAGCTGGACAAACATGCTTCGCCCCTATTTTCGGATTTTCGGATATTATGTTACTACGAAATTACATCTAGATCAACCCGGAGAGGAGATCGCCCCACGGGGGGATCACCCCACGAATCCCGAGACAGCCTGTTCAAGCCTTTCTGACGCTTCGTCGAGACGCCCGCGCCGCCCGGCCCATGCCTGCCGGTGCGCCTCCAGTACCTCCTGCTGCTGCCCGACCATCCGCCGCACCTCTTCCGGGGCCGGTCCCCCCGGGTGCGCCCGGCGGCGCACCGCCTCCTCGGGGGAGGCGAGCAGGGTGAGCCGTTCGGCGGGCAGTTTCGTGGACAGTCCCATCTCCCTCATCGCCGCCAGCACCGCGTCCGCGTTGAGCCCGGCGTCGCCTCTCTCCGCGCGCTTTCGCACGGCTGCCGCCACCACCTGGTGCGCGGTGCGGAAAGGCAGCCCGCCTTCCTGCACCAGGGCGTCGGCAAAGTCGGTGGCCACGGCGAAGTTCCGGTCCAAAGCCGCGCGCATTCGCTCCCCGTTCACCTTCAACCCGCGCAGGCTGCACGCCATCAGCGCGCACGCCGCGGCTACCTGGGTGAAAGCGTCCCCCGCCACCTGCACGCTCTCGGTGCTGACCTCCCGTCCGTGCGCGTACGGCGTAGTCTTCCAGCACCCCATCGCCGAGACCAGCGCGCCGACCAGGTGTGCAGCCTTGGCCTTGGTGTGCTCCAGCGGCATCGGGTTCTTCTTCTGCGGCATGATGCTGCTGGTGCCGGCCGCGGCGTCGGACAGCTCCACGAACCCGTACTCGAACGAGCACCAGTGATGGAGGTCGGTGGCGCACCGGCTGAGCACCGTGCCGGCCATTGCCAGCGCATACAGCGCGTCGCCCACGTAGTCCCGCGTGGCCACCGCGTCCAGCGTGTTGGTGAGCACCCCGTCGAAGCCCAGCAGGTCCGCGACCAGGGCGCGGTCGATGGGGAAGCTGGTGCCGGCCAGCGCGCACGCGCCCATGGGCGAGCGGTTGGCCGACGCGTAGGCTGCGGCCATCCGGCCGTCCTCGCGCTCCAGCCCCGCGGCGACCCCGCTCAGGTAGTGGCCGAAGGTGATGGGCTGCGCCGGTTGCATGTGCGTGTAACCCGTCATGATCGTCTCCGCGTGGGCGGAAGCCAGGTCGAGCATCTGCCCGCGCAGGGCCAGCAGTTGCTCTGCGGCGCCCAGGAGGCGCTCGCGCACATAGATGCGGTTCACGGTGGCGTAGAGGTCGTTGCGGCTGCGCGCCGTGTGCATCCGTCCCCCGACTTCGGGACCGAGGCGTGCGATGAGTTGGGCCTCGATGTTGAGGTGCACGTCCTCCAGCGCGGCGTTCCACTCCATGCCGTCAGGCCCTGAGGCCTCCAGGGCGCGGATCTCGCGCAAGAGTTTGACGGCGGCCGCGCGGTCGATGATCCCCTGGCGGGCCAGCATGACCACGTGGGCCTGGTTGACCATCATCATGGGGGAGAACAACGTGACGCGCTGCTCAGCGAGGCGCGGGCCGTAGAGGTACTGCAGGATCTCGGGGGCCGGGGGAGAGGCCAGGCGTTCTCGCATGGGGCGTCCTCCTTGTAATCTCTGGTCTTTCCGGATGGTGCATCA
Organism: Armatimonadota bacterium; assembly: GCA_016210785.1. GTDB lineage: Bacteria > Sysuimicrobiota > Sysuimicrobiia > Sysuimicrobiales > JACQTN01 > JACQTN01. The sequence goes on along the minus strand of JACQTN010000330.1, from coordinate 2,402 downwards.
GCCGGCGCGGGTGGAGCTGAACACGGCGTATGGGTCCGCCGCCGCGAGTCCGCGTCGGGGCCTGTGAGGTGTGTTTCGAGACGGAGAGGAGAGGGCCCTGGCGCGGGGGCACAGCGGTCGCCGCGTCGTGATGCGGCTAATACTTGTTTGAAGCTGTTTACATCACATGCGGGGGGGGAAGGCGAGCCCCACAAGCGTCACTCATCCTGCACAAGCACTGAGGCTGTGCGGTCAGCCGCCCACGGCCGTCACCACTCTGCCGACCTCTTCAACCTCAACGGGGAAGCACTCGCACGGATCGTTCAGCGGCAGCAGGTGGTCCACGTGGAAGTGATACACGGGGCCGCACGGCACCGTGAAGGGAGAGAAGGGGTAGGCCAGGTTGCCCGCGGTGGCCACGATGCCCGGATAGTAGGCGTGCTGCAGTGTCCCTCGCACGTACATGCACACGGCGTCGGCCAGGTCCTGCGTCTCGGCGATCACCTCGATCATCAGCCCGATCTCGTGGGGGATCCCGTCCCGCTCCGGCTCCAGCGCGCCCATGACGGCATCCCGCCCGTACTGCCGGAAGACCATCTGGTACTTGCGCCGGTCGGGTCCGAAACGCTCAGCCGTGCGGGTCTCCGCCTCCCCCAGCGCCTGGTCGAGCTGGCCGATGAGGATGGGATCGCGGATCCCGGCCACGCAGATGGTGCGGTAGCCGGCGAACCGGACGCCTTCCAGCTTCACCTTGTACACGCAATCCCGGATCCACCGGCTCCCCGACACCTTCACCCGCCGCGCGTCCACCTGCTCGAAGCGCGTCTCCCGCAGGTCGTTGACGCCGCCGGGGCCGGGCTGCAGGTACGGGTTGCTGCGCTCGTACAACGTGTGGGACGCCACCGAGTGGACCGTGCAGACGCGGCGTTCGTCGGGAGGGTCCAGGATGAAGTGATCCTCCCGCAGGTAGCCCACCAGCGACCCGTGCAGGTCGCCGGGCACGCACGCCATGGAGCCGCACTCCAGGATCTTGCCCATGTGCATCGCCAGGCCCTGGTCGAAGCCGTCCCGCACCGGGATCGCGGCGAAGAGCGCGTCGTCGCACGAGCGCCCGGCGACGACCACCCGCGCGCCAGTATCCAGAGCCTTGATGATGGGCTCCACGCCCATCTGGGCGACGACCGCGGCTGCGCCGTCGATGTCCGCGTCGGTGAGCGGCGCGCGGGCGCCCAGCGCCTCGATGGGCTGCTGGTGCAGGCGCCCCTTGAGGAACGCCCGGTCCTGCTCCGCCCTGACGGTGGCCATCCGGAAGGAGAGGTTCTGCTCGCGGGCCACCTCCCGCACGATCTCCAGGGCGCGCTCCAGCAAGGCATTGGTGCCCGCGGTGACGGCGGTGCCGATGATGAGGGGGATCTTTTGACTGCAGGCCGCCTGCAGCAGCGGTGCGAGGTCCTGCTTGATGGAGATGGGATGGAAGAACGGCGTGCCGCTGCCCAGGTGGAAGGCCCCCATGTCGGTAGACCCGGCGTCCACCGCAATGAAGTGGGGATCGCGGGTCATCGCCTTGGCGATCTCGTCCGCGTTGCACCCGTGACCCAGCTTGCCCGGCGACATGGCCCGGATCTCTCGCATCTCCCGGTCCCGCCTTTCATCCGCTCGTGCTGAACCTCCTGAGCCTGGCGAAGGGCGCGGGGCTTCTGCTTCGCCCTTCGACAGGCTCAAGGTGAACGGGGATTACGACAGGGTCAGCCGCACCCCCAATAGCGGCGCGTGCTGCTGGCAGCCGTAGACGTCGCCGTCGCCCGGGTCCCCGGCCACCCGCGGCCGCAGCATGGAGATCTTCACCGCCCGGCCGGGGTCGTAGAAGACGAAGTCGGTGATGTGCCCCTCGGGCACGCGATAGAGCGCCGCCACCATTCGCCTGGTCAGCGCTCCCGACGCCTTAACCCGTTCGTAGGTCTCTTCGTCGCGGAAGATCAGGTCGAAGGTCAGGCGAAACGGCCCCGCCTGCTTGCTGCGGATGACCGCGCACAGGTCGCGGAGGCTCACCTCGGCCACGAGGCACTCCTTTTCTTTCCCATATGCTCGGGTCCCGCCCCCCTCTCGGTGCGAGCCACGGAAAGCCCCACCGCCTACATGCGCAGGCCCGGCTTCGCCGAGGCCGAGCATCGTCTGTGTTTCGGAACCTCCACCGTCGCGGGTGCGCCGCGAAGTCGGCGAGCGCGGTAAGGCGGAACGCCTTGCACCGAGTCGAACGTGCCGGTTCGTGGGCGCCGTGAGTCCGGCAAGCGCGGTAGCATGGAGCACGGCGCGCAATGTCGCACGTGCCCGCCGTGTGTCCAGCGAGCGCGGTAGCATGGTGCTCCTCGGAACCATGAAACACGTGCCGGCGCGCCGTGAGTCCGGTGAGCGCGATACAGCGG
>JACQTN010000339.1 GCA_016210785.1 Armatimonadota bacterium | reverse complement strand
TCCATCAGAATCCTGTTTGCGATTTCCAAGGGGCAGGTGGAATTCGTCCTCCAGAACAGGACCGCCCATCCCGTGCGTGTGGAATGGAAGGACGTATTCTACATCGATACGCTGGGGAAGGCGCACCGGGTCTTGCATGATGGGGTCAGGTTCGTCGACAAGGACAAACCGCAGCCTCCGACGGTCTTGCCGCCCGGTGAGAAGATGGAGGATGCGATCATCCCCGTGAGCTGCGTCTACTTCTCGGGCGGACGGTGGTTTCGAGTCCCGCTGTTCCCCGAGGTTCCCGAGGCCAGGGAGTACAAGGGCCGCGCGTTTGGCGTGGCCATGCCGCTGAGCATCAACGAGGAGGCCCGCAAGTATCAGTTCATGTTCAAGATCACGGGTGTTCAGGGCTGACCTCTAACGCACCCCGGAAAATGCCAGGCATTTTCCGGGGACCCCGCGCCTTCCCACGGCGACGTCCGCCACTCGTCCGCAAGGTGTGTCCTGGTCGAGCACCACCGACTCAGCTTCTGAGCGCCTCCACCGCCCTAGAGGCGGCGGTTCCGCGCAGACCGCGAACCACCATCACCCGCCGCAACAATCTCGTGGTCCTCTCCCGGCACGCGCAGGCGGCCGGAGTCGCCGTCATGCGGGCACCGCGGCGGCGCCCGCATCCGAGAACGGATCCACGCCACTAGACAGCGTGCCGTCCGGGCCGGCAGCGATTCCGTTGATCCGCGAGAACCCCGGCCTCGCAAATCGCGGCATCACCACCTCCAGGGAGTGGCCCATGCGGCGGAGTTCGTCAACGACTCCGACCGGCACCCGGCCGTCGACCTGGCTCTCCCACCCTTCATTGTGCACCCGCGGCGCCTCCACCGCATCCTGGAGCTTCCAGTGCCGGTCCAGGACGTTGACCAGGATCTGGGCGACGCCCGTGATGATCTTGGTCCCACCCGCGCCGCCGATGGCCAGGCAGGGGGTGCCGTCGGGGCGCAGCACGATGACCGGGGTGCCGTTGTGCACCGACCGCTTCCAGGGCGCGATGGAGCCGAGTTGTCCGGGGACCGGATTGAAGTTGTGCATGGCGCTGTTGAGCAGGATGCCGGTTCCCGGCACGACGACGCCGGAGCCGAAGGCGTCGATGATGGACTGGGTCATGGAGACGACGGTGCGGTCGCGGTCCACGGCGCAAAAGTGGGTGGTGTCCTGGTCGCCGGCCCGCCACGCGCCGGCGTGCGCGCCGGGGAGCGCGGCCGCGGCGTCGCCGTCGTACGGCCACGGGTCGGCGGGGGTCACGTCCTCCAGCGCGCGCTCTCTCGAGATGATCCGGCGCCGCGCGTCGGCGAACGCCTCGGACCCGAGACCGGCGTAGGGCACCGGCGTGAACGCGGGATCGTCGATGACCGCCAGGCGGTCGCGGAACGCGATCCGGCACGCCTCCAGCAGCAGGTGCAGCGAACACGCGCCGAGCGGATCGAGCGTCGCCAGGTCAAACCCTTCTAGCAGGTTCATGATCTGCACCAGCGTGATGCCGCCCGTCGCCTCGGGCACCGTGAGCAGCCGGTGGCCCCGGTACGAGCCCGCCAGCGGCCGCTCCCAGACGCGCGGCCGGAACTCCGCCAGGTCCCGCAGCGTGATGAGCCCGCCCGCCCGCTCCATCTCCGCGGCGATGGCCCGGGCGATCGACCCGGTGTAGAACTCGTCGGCGCCATGCTCGGCCATGAGGCGGAGGCTGCGCGCGAGATCGGGCTGCACCAGACGGTCGCCCGGGACGGGTGGATGGCCGTTTCTCAGGAAGATCGCCGCGCTGGCCGCAAAGCGCGCCAGCCTGGACCGGTTCATGGCGATGGTAGTGGCCAGCGGGACGCTGACCTCGAAGCCTTCTTCGGCCAGCGCCATGGCCGGTTCCAGGACCGTCTTCAGGGGAAGGCGGCCGTAGCGCCGGTGCGCCGTGGCGATCGCCCCGACCACACCCGGCACCGCGGCGGCCAGGTGGCCGGTGCTGTTGGCCGCACCCACGACCGGGACCAGCGGCCCCCACCCCTGCGTGGGGACCTGGCGGGCGTCTTCCACCTTGAACATGTCCGCGCGCGCGCCGAGCGGCGCCCGCTCGTGCCCGTCGATCACCGTGCCCGATCCGTCGCGGGTGAAGTAGATGACCATGTACCCTCGCCCGCCCATACCGCTCATGGCGGGTTCGACGACCCCGATGGCAAATGACGCCGCGGCCGCGGCGTCGACAGCGTTGCCGCCCCCGGCCAGCATGGCCGCCCCGGTCTCCGCGGCCAGGCGATGGTTGGCGGTGACCAGGCCGCCGCGGGCGGAGAGTTCCGATTGGGAGTGCTGAAGCATGGTGGTAGTGATCGTCACGGCACGTTCTCCCCTCACCCTGACCCCCCTGAAACCCTCTCCCCTCCCAGCGGAGAGGGTATTCTTGCCTACGACTCGAGGCGCAGCCGCGGGTCGAGAAAATCCCGCAACCGGTCACCCAGCACGCTCACCGAGAAGACGGTCAGGCTCAGCGCCAGCCCGGCGAAGGCGGACGGCCACCAGGCCACCCGCATGTACCGCACCGCGTCGGAGATCATGATGCCCCAGTCCGGGGTCGAGGGCGGCAGCCCCAGGCCGAGGAAACTGAGGGACGAGGCCGTGATGATGAAGGTGGCCACGGAGAAGCTGGTGATGACGATGCTGGGCGCCAGCACGTTGGGAAGCACGTGGCGGAGCAGGATGCGCCCGTCGCCGGCGCCCATGGCGCGGGCCGCGTCCACGTACTCGAACTGGCGCTGCGCCAGCGCCTGCGCGCGCATCAGCCGGGCGTGGATGACCCAGCCGGCGACGCCCAGAATCACCGTCATCGTCCACAGGTTCGGCCGCACGACCGCCAGCACAGCGATGTACAGCAGGATGGACGGGAAGCCGAGCTGGATGTCCACCAGCCGCATGAGGATCACGTCCAGCGCCCCGCCGTAGTATCCGGACAGCAGGCCCAGTGGGATCCCCACGCCGGCGGCGATGAGGGATGCGGTGAACCCGATGAGCAGGCTGATCCGTGCTCCGTAGAGGATGCGGATGAGCACGTCGCGGCCCAGGCCGTCGGTCCCCAGCAGGTGGGCCACCGAGCCCCCCTCGATCCACGCGGGCGGCCGGAGTCGCTCGGGGAGATTGGTCGCCGTCGGATCGGTGGGGAAGATCGCCGGCGCCAGCAGCGCGGTCGCCACCAGCACGCCCAGGACGGCGCCGCCCGCCAGGCTCATGCGGTCTTTGAAGAACCGGCGGAAGAAGTGGCGGCTGCCGCTGCCCGGCAGGTGCCCGGCGGGCACGGTCCTGCCCTTCACTGGTACCTCACCCGGGGATCCAGCGCCCCGTACAGGATGTCCACGGCCAGGTTGATGACCACGAAGACCGTGGCCAGGAAGATGACGACGGCCTGCACCAGCGGCAGGTCCTTGCCCAGGACGGCTTCCACGGTGAGCCGGCCGACCCCGGGCCAGGCGAAGATCGTCTCGGTGAACACCGCCC
>JACQTN010000327.1 GCA_016210785.1 Armatimonadota bacterium | reverse complement strand
TGATCCGGCCGGGCCAGGGATGTCTCACGCTGGGGACCGTGGGTGTGGTGCGCGCGGTCACTGAGCGCCCGCACTTTGGATCGCGGGAGTTTTCCACCATCGCCTACCCGCTCTTTGGCCGCCGGTGGGCGTGCGGCGGGGATGTGGCCAGTGGGGGACGCGCCCTGCAGTGGTTCGCGCGGCTGTGCCACGGACGGGATGGTGTCGACGCGGCACTGCTGCGCGCGATTGAGCGTGAGATCTCCGCCGTGCCGCCGGGCGCCGGCGGGCTGCTCTTCATTCCTCACCTGGGGGGAGAGGTGAGCCCGCACCGACGTCTCGACGCCCGCGGCGCCCTGATCGGTCTCCGCGCCGAGATGGACCGCGGCCACATCGCCCGCGCCGTGATGGAAGGCGTCGCGCTGGCGCTGCGATCCATCCTGACCCGCCTGGAGGCCCGCGGCATCGTCACCCGACAGTTCCGCGCCACAGGAGGCGGAGCGCGCAGCGCAGCGTGGGTGCAGGTGCTGGCGGACGTGCTGGGGAGGCCGGTGGGCGTGGCGGAGGAGGAAGCCTCCGCCCGGGGCGCAGCGCTCCTCCTCTTTGTGGCGCAGGGCGTGTACCGGACGATTGAAGAGGCCTCGCGGGCCATGGCCCGCGAGGCGGGACGCGCCGAGCCCCGGCGTGCGCACCACGCCGCATACGACGAGGCCTTTGCGAAGTACGAGGAGGCGAGCGAGATGCTGTACCGGCTCGACCACGGCCGGCGATCGGGGTAGCCCGGTGAGCCTGTGCCGGTCCGTGAAGCGCCGGCACGCACAGGGGGAGTCGGCACCATGGGCGGCTATGACGCACTGGACCGCGCGCGCGACCGTGCGCTTGCGTTTCTCGCAACCCTGCCCGCGCGCCCGGTGGGGCCGCGGACGACACCGGCATCGCTGCGGGACGCACTCGGGGGATCACTGCCCGAGGAAGGGATGCCGCCCGAACAGGTCATCGACGATCTGGCGACGGCTGCGGAGCCCGGTCTGGTCGCGTCGGCCGGCCCGCGGTACTTCGGGTTCGTCATCGGCGGCAGCCTTCCCGTGGCGGTCGCCGCGGACTGGCTGACCTCGGCGTGGGATCAGAACGCCGTCCTGTACGTGACGTCGCCCACCGCCGCTGTCGTCGAGGAGGTCGCAGCCTCATGGCTGCTGGACCTGCTCGGGCTGCCGGCAGGAGCAAGTGTGGGATTCGTGACCGGTGCCATGATGGCCAACTTCACGGGGCTGGCCGCGGCCAGGCACGAGGTGCTGCGCCGGGCGGGTTGGGACGTGGAAGAAGACGGCCTGGACAGCAGCCCGCCGGTCAATGTGGTTGTCAGCGAAGAGACACACGTGACCGCCATCATCGCGCTGGGGATGCTGGGGCTGGGCCGCCGTCGCGCGAAACCGGTGGTGACCGATAATGAGGGCCGCATGCGGCCCGACGAGATCCGGCGCGTCCTCGCCACCTGCCGGGGCCCCACCATCATCTGCGCCCAGGCCGGCAACGTGAATACGGGGGCGTTTGACCCGCTGGAGGAGATCGCCGGGCTGGCCCGCCAGCACGGAGCCTGGCTCCACGTAGACGGCGCGTTTGGCCTGTGGGCGGCCGCGAGCCCATCGCTGCGGCATCTCGTGGCGGGTGCGGCGCTGGCCGACTCGTGGGCGCTGGACGCGCACAAGTGGCTCAACGTTCCGTACGATTCGGGAATCGCCATCGTCGCCCACCCCGACGCGCACCGCGCGGCCATGACCGCCGCGGCGTCGTACCTGGTCCCAAGCACGAACGCCGCGCGGGACCCGTGGGACTGGACGCCGGAGGCCTCGCGGCGGGCCCGGGGGTTCGCGATCTACGCGGCCCTGCGCGCGCTGGGCCGCCGGGGCTTGCGCGAGACAATCGAGCGAGGCTGCCATCTCGCCCGGCACATGGCCGGGATCCTGGCGCGCACGGCGCGAGTGGAAATCTTGAACCAGGTCGCGTTGAATCAGGTGCTGGTGCGCTTCCACCCGCCCGGCGGCGGAGATCCCGACGCATTGACCCGCGCGGTCATCGCCAGGGTGCAGCGCGACGGGACCTGCTGGCTGGGCGGCACGACCTGGCACGGGATGGCGGCGATGCGGATCTCGGTCTCCAACTGGTCCACGACGGAGCAAGACATCGAGGACTCGGCGGGCGCCATCATCGGGGCATTCCGAGCCGAGTCGAACGGTTAGGAGCCAGTCGCCGCCCTGGAGAGCGGCACGCCGTCTATTCGCACCCGCAACCACCAGGCGTCGCTGGACGTCATCTTCTTCGACCCACGCCCGATGCGCGAGGGCGACGTGGCGCCGATCGTAGAGGCGGTGTGCCGCTTTTACAGGCGCCGTGAGTCCGGCGAGCGCGGTACAACGGGGAACTCGTATGCACGTTGAACGTGCCAGCGCGGCCGCTGACTGGAAACACGGGGCAGTCAACGTCGCTTCCGCAGCACGGTGACGCCGACCAGATGATCCACGAGGAGGCGGGCGCCCGGCATCCGGCGGAGAAGGCCTCGGATGCGCTGCCGGGCGCCCACATCGATGGATGCGTCGGTCCAGTTCTCCCGAATGTGACCGAGAAGGTTACGCAGCGAAGGCGCGTGCCACAAGCAGTGGAAGGTGTCTCGCTGCGTCAGGATGAACGGGCCAGACTCGCACGCTCGACGCAGCACACGGTCGGCTCGACGGAACAACCCGACCGGCCGCTTGATGTGGCCAGCCTTTCGAGGCTCCTCGCGGCCTGCTACCACCAGGCGCGGGCGCGTGGGGCGGGGCCCCATCGCCACGAGATAGCCGTCGTTGGTCATCACCCGTTCCGCTTCGCGCAGGGCATGGACCATGCCCCGGGTAGACAGTCATCAGAACGACCAGGAATAGAAGACAATATCGAACGAGCGCGCAGGAAACCGCAGCGCCTCCGCCGAGCCCGCCTCGAGCGTGACCTTCGCTGCCCACCGCGAAGGCAGGTACTTCTTTGCCCGGGCAATGGACCTGGCATCCGGATCAATCGCCACGACGTGGCGCGGTGTAGACGCGCATTGCCGCGTCAACCGTCCATCCCCGCAGCCGACCTCCAGGACGCGCTTCCCGGACAGCGGCACGAGCCTGCGCAGGATCTCGACCTCCGCACCTTCGGGGTCCTTCAACACCCCCCATCGCAGCTGCGGCGACTCCGCCATGATCTTCTCCTCATTCTCCCGGACGGATCTACCCCACCACCGCTTCTTTGAATCGACGGATGGCATCGATGTGCGCGGCCGGCGACGCAAACCCCGCGCCCATCGTGTTCACCGAGAGGTGCGTGGCGCCCAGGGCACGCCACTCCGCCGCAGCCTTCCTCCAGTCCTCCGGCGTGCTGCGCACCATCGACACCCGGCCTTCGATCCCGATCGCATCAGGATCGCGCCCCGCCGCCCGCGCCACCTGC